>JAUVGM010000098.1 GCA_030593785.1 Gammaproteobacteria bacterium
TTCTTCCCCGTTTAGTTTTGTCTGATCTAATCTGATGTTGGGTAAAATTCCTCATGAAAACCATCTTGATGCTGTTGATGAATTCGGCCGCAATAAATTACATTATGCCGCAAATAACGGTATTTCAATGACTGTCAAAAAGTTAATTGACCAAGGCATTGATATTGATGCGCAGGACAATAATGGCTGGACAGCCCTTCATTTCGCGTCACAAAATAATCATTTCGACACCATAGATTTACTCCTGGAAAATAACGCAAATCCAAATATACATGACAAACAGGGTAATGGACCGCTCTGGACAGCCGCCATGAGTGCAAATGGAAAATGTCAGGGTGTGATCTCGCTACTAAAGGCTAATGCAGATCCGAACCATAAAAATCATCATGGACGCACACCGCATTACATCGCAAACTCTCTAAAAAGTGGCTTAATAGAAGCTTTTAATCCCTGTATTAAGTGACAGTATAAAAACAATTTACCAGGCAGCATGCTCCTTTCTTAATTTACTCCTATACTCATAAGAGGGGAGGTATCTTATAAGAGATGGAACTGATGTAAATCAGCTTGAATTTGTCCTTTAATGGCATTACATAATATTTGGATCAGGTAATTATACGGAGACAAGCTATGGGTAAAATAAAATTTATTCGAGTCATCGGCGCTTTCAGCTTAACAATGATGATGAGTTCTTGTTTCTATGATCCGTATTACTACGGCGCGCCACCGTACTATGCTGGGGGGGGCTATTATTACCCTTATGATTATTACTATTACCCTAATGTAGGAGTCTACTTCAACTACTCGACAGGTTTCTATTTCTATATTAACGATGGAATTTGGATCCGTAACCGAATTTTACCATCGCGTTTTAAACTTAACGTACATAATCGCGTGATCGTTCGTTCTAAAAACGCTAAACCATACCTACAAAATAAAACACACATTGATAAGTATCGTCCACGCCCAAGCATCAAATCAACACCAAGTACTGATAGGTATGAGCGTGAGTCACTTCGCAGAACGTACAAGGAACAGCAATTAAGGAAGCCTCAGCCGTACAATAAAAAACCGCAGGCAGAAGAAAAAAAGGATAGAAGAGATAAGGATAAAAGGCGTAGATAAAAATAAAAAGCCGGAGCATAAAGTTACTCCGGCTTTTTTTATAAATCATGAATAATAATTTAGTTCAAAAATCATATATTACTATAATGAAAGAAAGCCATAACTGCTGTGTTTATCAACATTAACCCACCACAAATTATTATCATCATGGTCAACCATGCAAGAAAATATGTTATTGGGTTTTCTTTTGGAGTAAGAATATTATTTTTAAATTTTCTTCGCATTGTATTTGGAAAAACAATGGCTTTTATGTAGCCAATTGTTTTTACTAATAAAAGAGGGAAAGAAGTGAAAATGCTTAATTCATAATCGCTATAATGTTTACTGTTGAAGTAAATAGGATCAAGTATTTTTTTATGGATAAAGTGCTGTATTAGTAGTAATGGAATAAAACCTATAATAGCAACTACAGACATTCCCATAAAAAGTAAAAATGAAAATTTTATATATTCTTCAATCATGATTTTTATACAGTTAGTTGCAGACTTGTGTAATGCCAAGACTATTGACAATATCCACATCTGCAAATTGTGATTTATATACACTACCAATTGCTTCACTAGCTCCCCAAGAAACAAGTGCGCTACCAATACCAAATCCAAGTACAACAGCCCAACCGACAGGTGTACCAACGAGAAAAACTGTTGCTACAGCACCTGCAAATACACCTGCACTTGTACTGGCAATAGTTTTCACTGCAATTTCATTTTTTTCAGTGAGTGTTTCTGCTTTTGCAATTTGATAACAGCTTGAAGCCAAACCAACAACGACGAGCGCAGAACTACCTTTAGAAACAGCATTAGATATTTTAGTCAGTTTAGTTAAGTGCTGTGTCATACTTTTAGTTGCATCAAGGCTTCTACCCGGTGCTAATTTAAAAGCATTTTTTACATTAGCATCACCATAAATACCTTTCTGAATCATTGGTCCTATATTTTTAGAATATAGATTCAGTTTTGCTGATCTGATTTTATCAAACTCATATTTAGTGATTACATTATTTTTATATTGGTGATACGCGTCAGGAATGCCGCGTAATAGAGACATATTTGATTTAAGCGTTTTTTCTAAGGTGAATAGGGCGGTTCCTCCACCGGCCAAGCCAAGTGACAGACCATTATAAAGAGGTGCTGTTTCCTTAATTGCCTTTTGAGTTTCAGGACTCATTGTTTCCCAAAGATGCTTAACCTTATTTGTTTCGTTAAGCTCAATTGGAGCAAGACACATGGTATTAGATGTCGTTCTGAATACAATCAATTGCCCGGGTTTAATTTTATTTGGATCTTTAACGCTGGGATTATCAATTAATACCTGTTTAATTTTGTCTTGCATACCAACAGCTTGGCCAGGGTAATAAGACTTGATAATGCCTGACAATGTTTCGCCCGGTGCAACATGGTGAAAATAGAGATCTTGAGTTGGAGAAGGGAGTGAAAATCCGTTTTGCATTTTTCTATCCTTTGAGTGTTAGTTAAGTTCCATTTATCTGCAAATCATACCAACAAACCCCACTAAAAACGACACATATTCGGTGATGCATCAAGGTCCAGATAAGTTGAAAAAAAGAATCAAGAACAATCAGAATCAAGTGTTCTATCTCAATAATCGCCTAGGCAAAAAAGCATTCATATCCACCAAAATAATGACGCGTGGTCACGGTTCTGAGCGAAAATTAGGGGAAACAGGAGAGCGATGTGGCACAGCAATTTCTGGCATAGGAGTAACACTATTTAAGGTTTAACAAGGCTTAAAGCGGTTTAGAGATTCTCTAAAAGTTCTCTTGTAAAGTGAAGCAGATCAAAGAGCAACGCAAGCAAGAAAAGGGCATAGAATCATTTATCCGGTATTTTTATAAGCCAAGTACTTTTTTTAATTCTTCAATCGCTTCTTGTTGTTTTTTCTCATCCATATTTTTAATGTTCCGTAGCTTCCATTGTATAGCAGGTAACTGTTCAATATTTTTAATATCCATTAAAGACCAATCAGGAACGCCTGATTTAATTGACATAAGGAAACGACGCTCCTTGTCAGTTAAGCCTTCGTTAATTAATTTCACTAACTGTTCTCGTGTATCAAGCAGAGTAGTTAGTTCTACCGGTATATTGGTCATGCCTTGAAATTGTGAATAGAATTCATGTTCAATATTTTTTAGATTTTGATTGAGCAGCTCATTCATCGGGCGAGAATGACTTGCCAGATAAATAACAAATGCTTTCCTGGTCTCGTCAGCAAGGCCTTCGTTTTCTAATAATAACTTAACATCAAATAAATCACGGGGATGTTGACGATCCAGGGCAGCAGCAATTTTACCGCCATATAATTCAGCTACGGCAAGGGTAGTACTTGCCGTACTTACTTCAAACTCACTCTCTGCTCGCTCACATAACGTGCGCTCTTTAACTTCAAAAACAGAACCTCTTATAACTATATTAGGTTCAATTTTAATTCGAACACCATCATGTTCTACAAATAATTTATCAATATGAACTTTATTGATTTTATTCGTGATGGTTGAACCTTTTATATTGCGTTTAATGTCACGAGTGATGTTATTAAGTGCATTTTCAATATTAAGCAATGTTTGATTGCGAGGTTCAATGGGCAAATATACCAAATCAATATCAACAGATAAACGAGGCATATTACGCACGAACAAGTTAATTGCTGTTCCACCTTTTAAGGCAAAACACGTTTGTTTTTCAACCTCGGGTAAACAGCGTATTAATAATTCAACTTGTCTGCGATAAACATCTTCCATGATTATTTTTTACTTCCTTAATATTCAGGTACAGTGATTTGATATTTTTTATTAAACACGCCACCTTTAAATAAAGTACGTTTGCCTTTGCCAAAGTCAACATTTGTCAGGTCTAAACGCTCCACCCATTTGTGTTGGTTATATTCAGCTAACCACATAAAAAAGCGTTTCACTTTTATAGAATTACAATCTTCCAATAATGCCTGAACAACACCAGGTCTTAATGTGGTTAGACTTTCCATTGTGAGTTGCGCGTCTTCAAAATTCGCATGTTTGGGTATAAGGTAGATTAACTCCATTATTGCCCGCTCAGGTGTAGCAAGTGTGACCGTATATGAATCATCTTTTGATTCAGTCAGGCCAAGTGTTTTGTTATCGTTAAACAGGTTTGTACTTGTATAGAGAAAATTTAATTGCCACTTTCTCTTTAAGAACCAGGAGGGGAGTTTTTCATTTGGCGTACCAAACAGAGTTACTGTTCGCTCTTCTCCCAATGCCATGTAGTGCGCAAAACCTTTTATACTTAAAGCAGTTTGTGCCCCTATATGTATCGATAACCCCAATTGTTTTTGTATGGCATAAAGTCCACCCGTCCACATGACTTTATCGCCTGCTTTCATAAATGCACCGCGGCCAAGTTTTTTTAGCCAACCACTTTTTACATAAACATCAGTAAGCTGCCGATAGATGCCACGCTTTTCCAGCCATGGTTGCACAGCCACTGTCCTTGTAAGCCAATCAGCCATCAGTGAGTTTAATTTTTTCTCTTTTTGTCTATCCATACTAGACATAATAGTAAAATATTAAACTTTTGCAATATTTTAGTTTAAAAATGGTTAAATAAGTCTATTAACACATGTCAAATTATAGAAAATATAAACTATCTTTCTGTCCAAAACCTTCTTATATCAACACGATTAGCATAGAGCCGCGTCACTTGAATGCTTGCATAGAGCGGGTTAGATGTACTCTAAAGGTTCTCTTTTAGGGTAGAGCAGATCAGTGACCAACACAAGACAGAAATGGGGATAGAAAGTCTTTTTCGATGGGTATTATGTGAGCATAAATCAGGCGAAACCCTTGCTAGTAATGGGCTTTCAATATAATTTAGTTAACAGAATATTAAGTAAAGGGGACAGAGGAATTAAATTTTAACCAATTCTTTCTGCAAATATAATAATCAACTAATGGATGCTTTATGAAGCGCGCATATTACTCTTCTTCTATAAGTAAGTTTTGCAATCAGGAACCCGATCAAATACTTGGGGAAATGACCCATGAGCATTCTTTTGATCTAACAACTCTTCAACGTGATGCATGGGTTGGACAAACGCAAATATTAAAAGATGTGTTGCATGATTATGAAGGTAAAATTTATTTTGAGTTCTCCATTCCTAGAATGGGTAAACGCGTAGACACTATTGTTATTGTTGATTCTGTTGTTTTTGTTATTGAATTCAAAGTTGGCGCAAGTTCGTATGAATCAGCGGATATTGATCAGGTGATGGATTACGCACTTGATATGCAAAATTTCCATGAAGGAAGCCATGAAGTTATATTGGTTCCTGTCCTTGTAGCTACAAATGCACCTGAAAAAGAGTTTCACTTAAATACTATTCCAAAAGATCGTTTATTTACTCCTATTTGTTGTAATGCTCTGTCATTAGCAAAAGTGATAAATGATGTATTGTCACTTCAAAATGAGAACTTAATTAAAATTGATGAGTGGGAAGAGAGTGGCTATAAACCAACACCAACGATTATTGAAGCCACATTAGCACTATATGGTGGACATTCTGTTGTTGATATATCTCGTAGTGACGCAACCGCTGAAAACTTATCGCATACCTCATCAGCTATTGTCGATATTATTGAAAAATCCAATAATGATTCTGAAAAAGCAATAATCTTTGTTACTGGTGTGCCTGGTTCTGGTAAAACATTGGTTGGACTTAATGTTGCTTCAAGTCACATGGATAAGGATAAAGATAAAGAGCTTTATAGTGTTTTTCTTTCAGGTAATGGCCCTTTAGTTAAAATCCTAAATGAAGCACTCGCACGAGACAGAGTAGAGAAAAGTATTTTAACTGGTGAAAAGTTAAAAATTGGAAAGGCACGAAGTGAGGTAAAAGCTTTAATTCAGAATGTCCATCATTTTCGTGATGAAGGATTAAAAGATTCAAATAAAAAACCACCTGAGAAAGTCGTTGTTTTTGATGAGGCCCAAAGGGCATGGTCAAAAGAGCAAACTATTAAATTCATGCGTGAAAAGAAAAATCAGCCTGACTTTGATAAGTCAGAACCCGAGTTTTTAATTTCATGTATGGATAGACATCCTGATTGGGCAACGATTGTTTGTTTAGTAGGTGGTGGACAAGAAATTAATACAGGTGAAGCAGGAATTAGAGAATGGATTGAGGCAATAGAAAATTCTTTTTCACATTGGAAAATTTATCTTTCCGATAGACTAACAGATAGTGAATATGGTGCAGGGGAAGTTATTAATCAGGTGAAGAAAAATCCATTGGTTAAATTTATACCTGATTTACATCTACAGACATCCTTACGTTCTTTTCGAAGCGAAAAAGTTTCGTTATTTGTTAAACAATTATTAGACTTAGAAATGGAAGCGGCGAAAGAGAGTTTCAAGACTATTAATAAAAATTATCCTATTGTCTTAACGCGTGATCTTAATAAAGCAAAAGATTGGGTTAGAAATAAAGCTCGAGGAACAGAACGATACGGTATGGTTGTCTCATCACAAGCCTCTCGTTTAAAACCCTATTCTATTGATGTCCGCGTTAAAACTGATCCTGTACACTGGTTTTTAAATGAGAAAGATGATGTTCGTTCTTCTTATTACCTTGAAGATGTGGTGACAGAGTTTGATATACAAGGACTTGAATTAGATTGGGTGTGTATGGCATGGGATGCTGATTTTCGATTTGCTGAAGATAAGTGGGAAAACTGGTCGTTCCGTGGTAATAAATGGCAAAGAATTAAAAAACTTGAGAGGCAGATGTATCAAAAGAATGCCTATCGAGTACTTTTAACAAGAGCTAGACAAGGTATGGTGTTGTTTGTGCCAAATGGTGACGATGACGATCATACGAGACCAAAAAGTTATTATGATTCAACGTATCGCTATCTAAAAGGTTTGGGATTAACAGAAATATTATAAAATGAACCACGTGATCACCATTGCAGAACAATTTCCTAAAACGGCGAAAATAATACAACTATTGTTAGTGATGACACTATTGTTGTTTATTGCCGGTGTCTCATTACCCATTTTGACGATTACAAAATTATTGGTTGTCTCGAATGAAGTGTCTATTTTGACGGGGCTTCTTCAGTTGCTTGAAGAGCAACAGTATTTAGTTTTTGTCGTGATTTTTTTATTCAGTATTGTCTTGCCTTTATTAAAACTTTATTACTTGTTTTTACTATCAGCTAAGAAAGCAGTAGAAAATAATGTTTACTCGAAATATCTACATTTAATGCATCGCTATGGGCGTTGGTCGATGCTGGATGTTTTTGTGATTGCGATTTTAATTATGACGGTTAAGCTGGGAGCGTTGGCTTCTGTGGAAATTGAACCAGGCATGTATTTTTTTACGGCAGCAGTGTTGTTGTTAATGATTATTACCTCTGTGATGGTGAAGTTGGAAAGTAAACTGGTATCGATTCAAACAAGCAATGATATCCATTAAGCCAACATCTGAATCCAATTGCTATCATCACTCTAAACGCGCCCTTTGGTGGTATGTCGCGTCACTATTGGTCATATGTTTCGGTTCAATCATGGCGGCGCATTATTATCCGGGCGGATTCGATTGGTTCTATACCGTCGCCTCGGCTTTGGCTTCACAAAAACACAATCCAACCGGTAGTGTTTGGTTTGCAGGTAGCTTGAGCTTGTCGATGTTGTTGCTGTGGTTATATGTGTCATCTATAAAAATAAACCTGGGTGCAATACTTCCTTCG
>JAUVGM010000002.1 GCA_030593785.1 Gammaproteobacteria bacterium
AGTTGTTCAATCTGCTCCTTCTAAAGATGGCACTCCAATGTTCGTATATGGTGTTAACCACAACGAATATGCGGGTCAGAAAATTGTTTCAGCAGCATCTTGTACTACTAACTGCTTAGCTCCAGTAGCTAAAGTATTAAACGACAAGTGGGGCATCAAACGTGGTCTTATGACTACAGTTCATGCTGCAACTGCTACACAGAAAACTGTTGATGGTCCTTCAATGAAAGACTGGCGCGGTGGTCGTGGTATTTTAGAAAACATCATCCCATCTTCAACTGGTGCTGCTAAAGCAGTAGGTGTTGTACTTCCAGAATTAAATGGCAAGTTAACGGGTATGGCTTTCCGCGTACCAACTTCAGACGTTTCTGTTGTTGATTTAACTGTTGAGTTAGAAAAAGAAGCTACATACGAAGAAATTTGTGCAGCAATGAAAGATGCTGCAACAACGGGTGATATGAGTCGCACTCTTGCTTACACAGAGGATAAAGTAGTTTCTACTGATTTCCGTGGTGTTGGTCATTCATCAATCTTTGATGCAGGCGCTGGTATCGCGTTAGATAGCACGTTTGTTAAAGTTGTTTCTTGGTACGATAACGAGTACGGCTATACGTGTAACATGATGCGCTTCGTAGAACACGTAGCAGCTAATTAAGCGGATCTTTTTCCCGCTAGCGGCGTTGTCGGGAAAATTTGATAGCTCACGTACTTATTGTACGCTTCGCGATCAAATTTCCCCTTCGCCTTGCTAGCAGAAAAAATCTCTCGCTTAATCTCTTTTAACGAACTTTGTTAATAGAGAGAGAAATTTTGGAATGTCGTCCAGCCTATATATTGTAGGTTGGGCTTCTACCCTCTTATATATTTTATTGAGGGGCACTACGAGCCCAACAAATTAATATAAGTAGTCTTCAAACAGTTCCTTGGGTTTTGAACTTGGTTTGAATAAGCACTCAAGATATTTAACGCATTGATACTTAAAAAATGTTTATGCGTTAAATATTTTAATTTAGGAGTTCTAAATGTCTTTTATCAAATTAACTGATCTTGATCTTGCGGGTAAGCGCGTTTTGATTCGTGCAGATTTAAATGTTCCTGTTAAAGATGGAAAAGTAACATCAGATGCACGTATTACAGCTTCAATGCCTTCTATTGAGCACGCTATGAAAGCGGGTGCTGCTGTCATGGTTATGTCTCACCGTGGTCGTCCTGAAGAAGGTAAAGTGGATGAAGAAAATTCATTAGCGCCTATCGCAGCAGTTATGTCTGAAAAGTTAGGTAAAGATGTTAAATTAGTTAAAAACTACCTTGATACTGCTCCTGATGTTAGAGGTGGTGAGGTTGTTCTTTTAGAAAATGTGCGTTTTAACGCAGGTGAAAAGAAAGACGACGAAGCATTATCTAAAAAGTACGCAGCGTTATGTGACATATTTGTTATGGATGCATTTGGTACGGCTCACCGAGCACAAGCGTCTACTCATGGTGTTGGTGTTCAAGCGCCGACTGCATGTGCGGGTATCTTGTTATCAGGTGAATTAGACAGCTTAGCTAAAGCATTAGCGAATCCTAAGCGTCCGATGGTTGCTATCGTTGGTGGATCTAAAGTTTCTACTAAACTAACTGTACTTGAAGCATTGTCTGAAAAAGTTGATCAGTTAGTTGTTGGTGGTGGTATCGCAAATACATTTTTAGCGGCTAAAGGTTTCAATGTTGGTAAATCTTTATATGAAGAAGATTTAGTTGATACAGCAAAAGCATTAATTGAAAAAATGGAAGCTCGCGGTGCAAGTATTCCAATCGCAACTGATGTTGTATGTGCAAAAGAATTTGCAGAAACAGCTGAAGCAACGTTAAAAGATGCAAGTGAAGTAATGGATGATGATATGATTTTTGATATCGGCCCTGACTCTTCAAAAGTATTAGCAGACATTATTGCTAAAGCAGGAACAATTGTTTGGAATGGTCCTGTTGGCGTATTTGAATTTGATCAGTTTGGTGAAGGTACTAAAGCTGTTTCAATGGCAATCGCTAACTCTCCTGGTTTTAGTTTAGCGGGTGGCGGTGACACAATTGCGGCAATTCAGAAGTATGATATTTTTGATAAAGTAACGTATATCTCAACAGCTGGTGGCGCATTCCTTGAGTACCTGGAAGGTAAAGTATTACCAGCCGTTGCTATGTTAGAAGAACAAGCAAAATAATAAGCGAGAATAAATTAAAAAAATATGAGACGTACTAAAATCATAGCCACATTAGGCCCTGCAACAAGCGATGCAAAAATGTTGGATCGTATTATTGAGGCGGGTGTTGATGTTGTCCGTATTAATTTTTCACATGGTAATCCTGAAGAACATATAGAGCGTGCTGAAAAGTTACGTAATCGCGCTCGAGCACACGGTCGTCAGATTGGTGTGTTATGTGATCTTCAAGGCCCTAAAATTCGTATCGAGAAATTCAAAGATGTAAAAATCATCTTAAAAGATGGTGATCCTTTTGTTCTTGATACTGCAATGGATCCAAATGCCGGAACAACAGAACGTGTTGGTATGGCGTATAAAGAGTTACCACAAGATGTAAAACGTGGTGATACTTTATTATTAGATGATGGTCGTATCAGCCTTTGGGTTGATGAAGTTGTTGGCACCGAAGTGCGCTGTAAAGTGGCTATTGGTGGTGAACTTTCAGATCGTAAAGGTTTAAATAAGCAAGGTGGTGGTTTATCTGCTCCTGCGTTAACTGATAAAGACAAAGCCGATATTATTACTGCAGCTAAAATGGAAGCAGATTATCTTGCGGTTTCTTTTCCTGTTACAGGACAAGATTTACATGATGCGCGGGCCTTGATGAAGGAAGCCGGTGGTCATGCTGACATCGTTGCAAAAGTTGAACGTGCGGATGCGTTAGAAAATCTAGATGACATCATTGAAGCATCCGATGTCATTATGGTTGCCCGTGGTGACCTTGGTGTTGAGATTGGTGATGCTGCATTACCACCAGTACAAAAAATGTTGATTCAAAAAGCACGTAAAATGAATCGCATTGTTATTACTGCAACACAAATGATGGAATCTATGATTTCAAGTCATATCCCAACACGTGCAGAAGTGTTTGATGTTGCAAATGCTGTTTTAGATGGCACCGATGCGGTGATGCTTTCAGCAGAAACAGCAAGTGGTAAATACCCCGCTGAAGCAATTGCTGCGATGGATAGAATTTGTCTTGTTGCTGAAAAAGAACGCGTAGCAAAAAAATCGGATCATCGTATTGATACACATTTTCATCGTATTGATGAAGCAATTGCAATGGCCTCGATGTATACCGCTAACCATTTAGGTGTGAAAGCAATTGCAGCCTTAACTGAATCAGGCTCAACTCCACGTTGGATGTCCCGGATCAGCTCAGGTATTCCTATTTATGCATTAACAAAATATGTTGAAACACGCCGTAAAGTCACGCTGTTTAGAGGCGTGTACCCGGTTAGTTTTGAAGTTGCAGAAGATGAAGATCGCGCAACTATTATGAAAGAAGCTGTCGATGAATTACTTCGTCGTGGTGCAGTTCGTGATGGCGATTTAATTCTTGTTACCCGAGGTGAAACCATGGGTGATGCTGGCGGTACTAATACGATGTCAATCGTGCGTGTTGGTGGCGACATGGAACAGACGGTAGAAATCTAAAACACTATTAATATTTTTTTATAAAACTTAACTTTTAAAAACTGTAATTTAAGGAGGTCATCATGGCCCTTATATCTCTTAGACAATTATTGGATCATGCCGCTGAAAACAGCTATGGCATGCCAGCATTTAACGTAAACAACATGGAACAAGTTCATGCAATCATGCAAGCAGCTGATGAAGCGAACAGCCCGGTTATCATGCAGGGTTCTGCTGGTGCACGTTCTTATGCGGGTGAACCGTTTTTACGTCACTTAATTTCTGCAGCAATTGAAATGTATCCACACATTCCTGTTGTTATGCATCAGGATCATGGTTCAGAACCTGCAGTATGTTTGCGTTCTATCCAGTCTGGCTTTTCATCAGTAATGATGGATGGTTCTTTAGAAGCAGATATGAAAACACCTTCATCTTTTGAATACAATGTTGCAACAACGAAAGAAGTTGTAAAAATGGCTCACGCTGGTGGTGTTTCGGTTGAAGGTGAACTCGGTTGTTTAGGTTCATTAGAAACAGGCATGATGGGTGAAGAAGACGGTCACGGTGCTGAAGGCGCTTTGGATATGGAACAGTTATTAACAGGTGTTGATGAAGCGGCTGATTTCGTTGAACAAACAAATGTTGATGCTTTAGCTATCGCTATCGGTACTTCACACGGTGCTTACAAATTCACTCAAGAGCCTACTGGTGAAGTTTTACGTATTGACCGCATCGAAGAAATTCATGCAAAACTTCCTAACACACATTTAGTTATGCACGGTTCATCTTCAGTGCCACAAGAATGGTTGAAAATCATTAACGACTTCGGTGGTGACATGAAGCAAACTTACGGCGTTCCTGTTGAAGAAATCGTTAAAGGTATCAAGTCAGGTGTTCGTAAAGTTAACATCGATACGGATTTACGTATGGCGTCGACTGGTTCAATCCGTCGTCATATGAAAGAAAATCCTTCTAACTTTGACCCACGTAAATTCTACAAAGAAGCTACGAATGCAATGAAAGAAATCTGTAAAGCACGTTTTGAATCATTTGGTTCAGCGGGTAACGCAGACAAAATCAAAGTTAAGTCATTAGAAGAAATGATTGGCTTCTACAAATAAGATATTTATTTGTTGAATTAAGGAAGGCGGGTTTTAACCCGCCTTTTTTATGTACAGGATGTACATATGCCGCGAGTGCAGGGATGCACTGGAGCGGCGATTCTAAAGAACATTAATGATTTTAAGTGAAAGTAGGTAATTAATGTCAGACTCAATATTAGAAAAAATCACGCAAGAAATTACTAATGATCCTCGTTCAGGACAGTCATTGTTATTATTCGCTTTAGTTGCAACTCTGAATGTTGAAAAAACCGGTCATATGTATATGCTGGGTAAGTTAAAGGAATTTACTCCTGAAAATCGTCAACTTGCTTATGGTGTTATAGAGTTAATGGCTGATAATAATATTGCTAATGATGCCTGGCATCAGGCATATTCCAAAATGGAACAGGCAATTCGAGGTTAATATGCGGGAATTAATGGAAAAAAATAATGGCCAGACATTTTTTTTCTATGTTCTGCTAGCAGTTTTTTTTCTCCGTTTAGGATTGGCTGCCTGGTTGCCGATGACCGGAGATGAGGCATACTTTATTGTCTGGGGTAAGAATCTTGATTATGGTTATTATGATCACACGCCCTTTGTTGGTTGGTTACTGGCTGCATTATTAACCGTTTCAGATGCTGCCTGGTGGCTAAGACTACCCTCTGTCTTGTTGCCAATCGCTATATCATATGGCATTTATCGAATTTTATTGTCACGTTTACCTCAAGTTGCGGCCTGGAGTGCATTAGCCTATTTAGTTGCTCCGGTTAACTTGATCAATGTACTAATTACCACAGATACTCCTCTAATATTTTTTAGTTTTCTTTCCGCCTGGTTTTTTTATCTTGCTTTATATGTATCTGAGTCTAAACGTGACTTTCTATTAGCAGGCTTATTTTTAGGGTTAGCTTTCTTCTCAAAATATTTTGCTGTTTTATTAGGCTTTTCTTATGGCTTGTATATTGTATTGTTCCACAGAGATAAAAAGAATTTAGTTGGCTTAGGTTTGATCCTGCTAATGGTCGCCCCCTTTGTCGGCTTGAATTTATTATGGAACTATAATCATTGCTGGAATAATATTTTATTTAACCTTTTTAATCGCACTGCTGGTGCGGATGATCCATTAATAAGTTTGATGAAATATGTGGGGATGCTGATTTACTTATTCTCACCCGTTTTAATTTATTTTCTGGTTAAGAATAAAGCTGTTATTAAACAACAATGGTTGGAGAAGAGTAATCGGCTCTATTTATGGTTGGCATTTTTTCCTCTTATTTTGTTTTTAGTTATACTTTTCCGTAAAGAAGTGGGTTTACACTGGGTCTTTAGTTTTTATCCTTTTGCCTTTATTGCTTTAGCAAGTGTCTTAAGTGTTAAACAATGGCGTTGGACCTTCCATTTTATGTGGGTGCTAAGTCTTGTGCATGTGTTAGCTCTAAGTAGCATAATGCTGCTTCCTGTGGAAACGTTCGAAAATAAAAAAGAAGCAGTAGAGAATTTAATCTTTGGTAAGTATCCAGAAGAAGTTCTGGCAAAACTAAAACCTTACGAAAAAAGCTACACTTTTGCCACAATAAGTTACGGCATGTCATCCGTTGCATCTTATTATTCAAGAGAACATTTCATTGTCTTTGATAGGGCTTCATTTCATGCCCGTGAAGATGAGCGTTTAACAGACTACAAAAAGCTGAATGGAAAGAACATCCTGATATTTAAACGTACAGCCTTGAATCTTGATAAGTTAAGTAAATACTTTGCGAGCAGCAAACGTGAAAGTTTTAAAATCAGAGAAGCAACTTTTGAATTATTGATTGGTAATAAGTTTAATTATGACTTGTATCGGGAAGAAGTATTAAAATCTATAAACAAAGATTTTTATTCAATACCAGATTGGCTTCCTGTTGGACAATGTGAGTTTAAGAGTAAGTATGGGTTTGAATAAGATATGCCTGCTAACCAATTGAACTTATTTGTATAAAATGTTGTTGGATATCAACTCGGAAATGATATGTCGCTCGTCATCTTATTAACATCTCGAGTTTGGGAGGAATCATGGGAAAACCGGTAAGAATAGAGGATAATAATCCTATTACTCAATACAGGAAGCTTAATTGATATGACTAAAAGAAAAGGTGTGCTACAAAAGATCTCACTCATTTCGGCTATGGTAAGTTATGTGCTTGCGATTATTACGGGGGTTTTTCTCTATCTTCGATTGGAGAGTGTGGGTAGCGATAATCCCATATCAGCCAGCCTTATGGCATCGACGTTTTTCTTCATAGCTGTTGGGGTTACTCTTAACTTCATTGGAAAGGCAGATATACCGAGTTTTAAAATAGATAACTCTGAAGAGAAATAAAAATATTGAAAGGCAGTATCCTTTGATCGGTTGAAGCAGCAACCGAATATAATCAAATTTTCCGAAATGAAAAATATTTATGTCCAAAATAACTGCTAATAACGGGAATACCCAAGCCAATTAAATGGGCTACTTCTTCCGGGTAAAAATTAAAAGCAATATAAGGGAAGAAGTATTCAGCTAATCCAACACTAATTAACCAGACCTGAATCACTGCAAATATATTGACGATAGTAAAATCACGCAGTTCATCTTTAAAATGGCGGCCACTTTTCTCAAAGACATAATGTTTCGACAATAAAAACGCAGTAACCATACCGACAAGGTATGCAAGTACAATTGCAGAACGATAAGAAACTAATTCACTAAAACCAATACGACTGACAAAGTTAACCCCGGCGGAAAATCCGCCAACCATTAAAAACTGGAAGAATTCGCCATGATTAGCTTCAGTTTTGGATTCACTCATAAACTAGACATTTCAGCTAGTTGCTTACCTAAATGAATACTTTCAGAAATTGAACGATCTTCAGGGTAGTAATATGACGTGTCAGCAATAAATAAACCTTCTATTGCGGATCGCATTGGTGGTAGATGATGTGCAAAGTCAGGTTGGCAAATAGGTTGTGCAAAAGCATAACGTGCAACGTTGATATCAATGAAATCTGAATCAATTAATTCAGGGTTAAGTTTCCTTAAATAAGTTTTGGCTTCATCGATAAATTGTTCATCTGTCCATTTAAACTTATCTAATGATTGCGGCATGTAATAAGGAACATAAATTATATGCTCAGATAAAGGGCGAAGGTTACTCATTTCAATCACACCCGGTATTTCGAAGTTATCATCACTAATATTTAACCAGAAGTTAGGCGTGACTGCTTTTTTAAGTTTAAAGAGTAAACAGACAACACCGATGTTTTGAACTTGTTTATATTGAATAAGGTGTTCATCAGGCAATTGCGGGATCATTTTTGGCAAGTACTGCAAAGGAATAGTACTAATAACCTGATCGTAATTTATTTCTTCATTGCCAACCTTAATGCCGGTTACTTTGTTCTTGTCATTGCTAACAACTTCGCTTACAGCAGTATTAAGTAATACGCGACCCCCTTTATTTTCAATTTCTTGTTGTAAGCGGTTAAGTAAGGTTTCAGAACCGTCTTCTATATATCCTAGAGATTCCTGAAAAATACTACGACGTGAAGTACCCATTCGACGAATACGTGCCCAGATCCAGGCAGCCGAGAGGTTATCTGTATAGTGATGGAATTTAAGTTTAAAGAGCCGTTCCCATAAGATTTTATAGGATTTTTCTCCACCACCTTTTTTTAACCAGTTAACTGCATCAACAGAATCAAGATCTTTCCATTTATCCTTTTTACGTTTAGATGAAAAAAACATGTGTGCGCCATAACGCAATTTTGAAATTAAATCGAGATGAGGAAATTTAAGTAAGGAAAAAGGATCTCCCCACTTATGAAGTTGGCCGTTATAGTAATAGCCCATTTTTGTATCAACCCAATGCAACTTATCGCGCATATTGAGTTCATCCATTAAGTCGAATAAAGGTTGATCCTGTCCACAGACAAAATGGTAATAACGTTCAATGTTCATTCCATTAAAGTCAAAATGTGCTGACATGCCGCCAATGCGATCATCAAACTCATAGATATCAACTTGCTTTCCTTGTTTAGCAAGTTCATAGGCAGCGGCAAGTCCCATTGGACCTGCACCGATAATAGCGACTTTATTCATTGTGTAATCCTAAAAATGTAAAACATATTTACTATATGTTTCATCAAGGTATGTTTCTTTTAAAGCGACATCTAATGGAGTTGATTCAACTTCAAATATTTCCCACCAGGGTATCAACTCGAACTCTTCATGAATGATGAGTGCCTGGAGTTGCGATGTTGTAAAGGGAGGATCACGATCAAAAACAGCATAAACTTTTAATAAAGTCCAGAAGAACCAGTAAGGTATATGGATGATCCAGGTACGTAGTCCTAACGTCTTTTTAATCGCTTTGATAATATCAACATAATCAATTTTCTCACGACCGGTAATATTAAAGACCTCATTCTTCGGCTGTTTAAACATTGCACTAATGATGATATTACAGAAATCACCAACATAAAGTGGCTGGCGCATAAACCGGCCGTGAGAGGGGATTGGGAAAATGGGTAGCTTTGCCATAAAGCGCGATAACCAACCGAGGTGTTTTCTATCAAACCAACCAAACATGAGTGTTGGGCGTAAAATACAATGTGCAATGCCGCTGTTAATAACCAGGTTTTCCTGATGTTCTTTTGTTTGAGTATAAAAGTCATCGGCCTCTGACTCTAGAACAGAAGAACTAATATGAACGATATAAGGTACGTTATATTGCTTTGCTGAGTGAAGCACTTTTTCAGTAGAAGTCACGTTATTACGAATGAATGGTTCAATCGTTAAACCACCAATCTGTGCCTGTAACATGATGATCATGTCCGCATCTTTCAGACATGTTTGCCAATCACCCTCTTCGGCAAGATCGGCTTCAATCACTGTGATATCAGGATGAAGATCAGCAAGCATTTTAGTATTATTTTTATGCTTATCAATTGCCACCAGGTTGGTATAACCTGCTTTCATTAAAAAGACGATTAAATTTTGTCCTACCAGGCCAGCAGCACCCGGGATAACAATTTTGCTTTCTTTGGTAATGTTAACAAATGCATTCATAGTGATAGATACTTAAATATTTTTTCTGGAATAGATTTAATAATGAGCATGATATAGCGCCAGAAGAAGGGTAAATATGCAACTTCACGTTTTTTCTTAATGGCGTTGTAAATGCCTTTACTAATAACTTCTGGTGAAACCCATAAGAGGCCTTTTTTAAAGTCTTTAGTCATAGGTGTATCAACGAAACCGGGTTTAATCGTTAACACATGAACTTTTGATTTTGCTAATCGATTACGCAGGCCTTGTAAAAATATTGTTAAAGCCCCTTTAGCGGTTCCATAAATATAATTACTTTGTCGACCACGATCTCCAGAAGGCGATGAAATAACCGCAATGGTGCCTGAACCTTGTTGTTCAAACTGATTAGCCAATAGTGTTAAAAGTGAAATGACGCTGAGACAGTTTATTTGCAGCTCTTTAAGTGTATTAGCATAGTTTTTTTCACTTTCTTTTTGATTACCCAGGGTTCCATAGGCAACCAAAACAGTATCAATAGAGCCCATAGTATCAGTAGCGCGTTTGATAAGTTCAACATGATTATTATCATCGGAGAGATCGAGAGACTCAATATTTACTGATGTTGCACCACGCACTAACATATCCTGTTTCATGCTTGTTAGTTTGTCTTTATTTCGCGCAACTAAATATAAGTTATGCTCATCCGCCGCAAAAAGGCGTGTGGTATGTTTTGCAATGGCGGAGGTGGCGCCTAAAATTAATATGTTTGACATAAAGCTGATCCTGATTTAATCGTTCTGGATTATTTTTTCTGACTCGGGCTGACTCTGCGCTTAAAGCTGGATGAGAAATGAGGATCAATAAATGATTCAAACTCCTTCCAGTTTGGATAATATTGCGCAAAAGAATCCGGGCTCATTCGAGCATCTTTGGCTGGGTAAACCGAGCCATTATATTTTAGCGTGATGGTATCTAGTGTATTTAATAAATCTAATGTCTTTTGTCCACGATTAGGAAAATCTAACGCTAATGTTGTTCCTTTACGGGGGAATGAAAGTAAACCGGGTGACTCAATGTCGCCAAATTCTTTTAGTACGCTTAGAAAAGATGCCTGCCCACTTTCAGAAATGATTGTTAGCATTTCATTCATCGCCGCTTCACGATGTTCTGTTGGAATAAGACACTGGTATTGCATAAAACCGCGTTTACCATACAGTCTATTCCAGTGAGCAATGGCATCTAATGGATAGAAAAATGGATCATAATCAACCACTGAAAATTGTTTAATCGGGCGTTTAAAATAAAGTTGATTAAAAGCATTTACAGTATATTTATTTAAAAGGAAACCAGGGGCATCAAAAGGAATTGAAAGTTTTGATGTTTTAAATTTATGTTTTTTCTTTGCTTCGCAATGGTTGCCACGTATAAATAATCCACGACCTAACTCATCGCCCGTTGCAAGGCAATCAATCCAGGCAACGGTATATTCCCAGTCTTTATCTGATTCATCAGATAAACTGTAAAATTCTTTTAGATTATTAAAACGTATGGTTTCCTGTTCAATGTTACTGCCGGGTATTTTCTTTAAAGAAAACTCGACCCAGTTAATTAAACCGGTTAAACCAAGTCCGCCGATCGTTGCATTAAATAATTCAGTATTTTCAGTTGGGCTGCAGATTAAACGATCACCATTTGAACGTAATAATTCAAATTTTAAAATATAGCGTCCAAATGTTCCGGCTTTATGATGGTTTTTACCGTGCACATCGTTTGCGATTGCACCACCAACACTGACATATTTTGTTCCGGGAGTAACAGGTAAAAACCAGTTATGCGGGATAATGAGTTGCAGTATGTTTTCAAAGGTCACACCTGCTTCACAACGTAGAATGCCTTTTTCTTTATCGTATTCAATAAAATGATCAAGGTGTTGAGTATCAAGCAGAATACCATCCTCATTCAGGCATACGTCACCGTAACTGCGACCCTGACCATAAGCGAGAAAGAGTGGAGCATCGGCAGCATCCTCATTTGTATCAGGAAATGAAAATGAATCAGGATAAACATGGTAAACATCCTGTTTATCTTTGTCGATTTTTGGGTAACGTCCCCATGATTGATATTTTTTCATTTCAAATTACAACGCTAAGTATAAACTGACAGCAACAAAAAGACTGACGATATAACTACATTTGTCATGTATCGCAAAGAGAACAGGATCCTCATTCATTTGGCCACGAAACGCGAGTAGCCACATGTGACTAATCCAGTATAGAACAGCCACAGCTACAAACCATAACCAGTCCGGATTATTATATAAGTTGCCGGCTTGTAAATCATGGGTATAAAAAACGAGAACCAGAACAGAAATATAACCACTACTAATGCCGAATAAGCTTATCGCTGGCAAATCATCAACATGATAGCCACGTGAGATTGAGGTGGTTTCACCTTGTTGGACAAGATTTTTCAACTCGGAGAATCGTTTGATTAATGCAAGCGAGAGAAAAATAAACATTGAAAAGGCGAGTAACCAATGAGAAAGAGGAACATTGATGGCAATAGCACCGGCGATGATACGAATGGTATACAGGCTGGTTAAGGTGATCACATCAAGTAAAGCTATAGGCTTTAAAAATAAAGAATATGCTGTTGTTAAAAAAAGATAAACAAAAAGTATAGAAACAAAATTTGTATTAATCTGCATGGCTAATAAAAATGAAAATATAAGTAAAACAGGAATCATCATTATTGCTAATTGAATAGGTAGAATACCGGCAGCTAGTGGACGATTTCTTTTTGTATGATGTTTTCTATCTGCTTCAAGATCTATTAGATCGTTTATCAGGTAAATTGATGATGCCGCAAAACCAAACGAGAAGAATGCTAATATAATTTCCTGAAAAGCTTCGGTGTTAGACCAGCTATGAGAAAGAATAAGTGCAGTGAAAACCAGCAGATTCTTAACCCACTGGTGAATGCGTAATGCTTTAAATATTACCTTAAATGAAATTTTATGTTCACTCGGTAATACTTCTTCAACGGTCGTTATTTGTTTTGCTTGATTCACCAGTTTTTCTGAACCATTTACTACAATTGCGGCGGCTGCGTGTTGCCAAACTTTTAAATCAATTTTTGCGTTACCGGCGTAGACGAATCCTTTTTCACCAAACTTCTCTACTAAAACGTTGGCTTTATTTTTTCCTGATAAATTATGTTTTTCATCACTGGCGAGAATTTCATCAAATATATTGAGGTGTGATGAAATGGCTTCTGCGATTTTTTTATTCGCAGCGGTAACTAAAACAATGTGCCGATTGTGTAAGCGCTGATGTGTCAGGTATTTTAATAAGTTGGTATTAAACGGCAACGATGCAGGTGAGAGCTCAACATGTTCGCTGACTTTTTCTTTGAAGCCTGCTTTACCTAAAAATAGCCACAAAGGTAACAGGATGAGCATAAGTGGTTTTTGACTAATTAAACGAAGACACGATTCCCATAGTGAGTCGGTTTGGATGAGGGTGCCATCCAGATCAACGCACAGAGGTAGCGAAGTGTTAATAAGTGTTTCGGAATCAGAATTCGTCATAATTTTTGTTATTTTCAGGGTGAATAATCCATTTTAACTCTATGATTTTAAAAGGCAAATAAATTCTTTAAAGACTGCGAGGAAAGGGCCGCTAAATTTTATAGGAATACATGAATTACCGCACCTGAATCGGAGTTTAGGGATAGTAGAAATGGAATTCTTCCATATTGGAGGAAATCTCAATGTCTTTGCCAAAAGTGGTTAGTACAGCGAAAACAGTAAAAATATCGGGTCTATATCGTGACTTTTTATTCACCTTTCTTACGCTATTATTCTTGAGCAGCTTATTGGCTTATCAAAGCGCTTTTGCCTTTAGCTCAAGTTATAAAGAAGCTGTTACCCATGAAGTGGGTTATGCACATCTGCAACGCCATATTAACTTTTCACATGCTCAAATGGCTTTTGAAAACCAGGATTATGCGTATTCAGCTAAGTTGTTAAGTTCATTAGCTGAGCAGGGTCATATGCAGGCTCAATATTTATTAGCGACACAATATGACACCGGATTAGGTGTAAAGAGAAATACAGCCTCTTCTTTTTATTGGTATAAAAAGGCGGCTCGTGCCGGGATAGGTGCTGCACAGCACAACTTAGCCGTGGCTTATGCGCAAGGTAGCGGGACTCAACAAGATTTGATAAAGGCAATTACCTGGTGGAAGCGAGCGGCAAATAAGGGGCATACCGATTCACAGTTCAATTTAGGTATCATTTATGCCACCGGCAAAGGGATAGTTGAACCAGACATGAAGCAAGCCCTCAAATGGTGGCGTATGGCAGCCATTAATGGTGATGCTGCCGCACAGTTTAATTTAGGTGCGCTCTATGCAAATGGGCTTGGTAGTACACCGGCGAAAACATGTGAAGCAGTACATTGGTTGCAGCGTTCAGAGAAGAATGGTTTTGAACAAGCTCATAATGCGCTTACTCAAATGAAAGGTTCTGTTGATTTATCCAAATGTAAATAGAACAGTGTAAATAGCGAAAATAAAAAGCCGTCTACTGTTCTGTCAGTCTGTTAATACTTTGCACTCACTTCTATTTGGCATTTCTGTAGCTTGGATGAAGCATTGTATTACTTTCCCGAATTACATTTACATTTCATCCGGGCAAGTAATCACCCTTTAAGTGAAAGGATTCGCTGTAAACCTGATTTATTGAACGGTAATAAGTCCCATCACTTGCCACATTTGCATCCCACCACGATAGTAGTAGATTTTTTCCGCAGGATAGCCATGGTCTAACAAATTACGAATTGCACGTGGTGACTGGCCACACCATGGACCATTACACCAGACAATAATTTCATGTGCGTTTACTGTAATCCCAGGTTTGATTTATTTCTCTCTTCGAGCCAACAAGACGATATAAGTTATCTACAAAACCTTCTTTTACCAGACTTTTTCGACGTATTACATTTAACTTTTTCATAGCCGATATTAGTTCGGCGCTATCTTTCGATTTACCTAGTACGGTAAAAGGTATATTAATTGAGCCAGGGATAGTGCCTTTTTTATGCCATGAAACAAGACGCGCATCCACTAAAATCCCTGTTCTTTCTTTCATTTGTTTTTCCATGAAATTGAAAATCTCTACCTCACCTACTGTTTTCACACCGGGGGCAACATCAATTGGTTGCGCACAAAAGGGAGGACATTTTCGGGATGTCTTAGCAAAACCTCCGGTTAAAACATGTGATTGTTCTTGTATACGTTGTACCCGTATTTCATTACCTTTATGCACAAGATCAATATAATCTTTTTTGGGTGTAAGTTTGACGTCTAATGCAAAAGCATTAAAGCCAACGAGTAAGAAAAGTAATCCTGTAAAAAATTTAATATAGTATTTCAAAATGAAGTTTCCCTTTTAATATTTTGTTTTATCGTGACAATGAAATTATCTTTGTGCGAAGTTGCTTAATGTTTGCTTTATTCTCATATTCTTTAAAAACTAAATTTTTCGATGTCGGATTCAATCTCTTGTAAAAAACATAACTGGCAAAATAGCTATTTTTTAAAACGGCTTCAAACTCATTCCATTTTAATCCTGGGCGAAGTCTGTTTAAGTTTTGTGAATAAATATTCCAGTGCTCAATTTTTGTGCTCGTGTTTTTCTTATTTAATTCTTTGGTTGAAATGGAACTTGTGGTATCAACATTAGTGCTTTCTGCTTCTGCTGAAAGGCCATTGAGATAGTCTGATTCTTTTGATGTTTTCGCTTTAGCGGATTGTATTTTAACTTCGTTATTGGTTGTAGAGGCAGAAGTCTTATTTTGCTCAATCTTTTTTGAAGCTTCATTTTCCAGGTCATTCAGATAATCTGTATTTTCTGCAAAGCTTATTGAATTAGCACTGTACAATATAAGCACAGATAGAATTTTGACCATTTTAACGATAGTTAATTGTCGATGAAGAAATTTCATTATTTGCTTCCTGTGCACTTCCCTAAAGACGCATAAAAAATAAGTGTAGACTCTAATATCCATGTTGACTACATGGATATAGAAAATGTATCGGAATGTTAAATAGTATCTTTAATATTTTTTGAATATTTAGAGGATTTAAGCCAGATATGGCCATTTATAGGTGATTATTCATAAAAAAAGCCCGATCTGAAGGTCAGATCGGGCTTTTGAGCTCCAAAAACGAATAATTTTTGTTAGCTTTCAGATTTTCCGTGTGCATCCATCAGTGTCTTCGTCATAACTCGATCGGTGTAGGCCATGGCAATGGCAGACATAATAAAGGTGATATGAATGATAACTTGCCACTTTATCGTTGCTTCGGTCATATTTTCTGCGTTTATGAAGGTTTTCAATAAGTGAATTGATGAAATACCGATTAATGCCATAGACAGTTTAATTTTCATTGTCGCGGCATTAACATGTGATAACCACTCTGGTTGATCTGGGTGCTCGGTAAGATTTAAACGGGAAACAAACGTTTCATAACCACCGATAATAACCATGATCAATAAGTTAGCAATCATCACAACATCAATTAAACCTAAGACGATGAGCATTATTTCATTTTCAGTAATCTTGCTGGCGATAGAAACAAGATGAACCAGTTCCACCATAAAGTGGTATACATAAACGCCTTGAGCAATAATTAAACCAAGATAAAGAGGAGCCTGTAACCAGCGACTCCAAAAAATCATTTGTCCCATAATGTTGAGTGATGTTTTGCGTACAATATCAGTTGTAGTATTCACATTAACCTCTAAAATTTAATCGATTATCTAAATAATATTATTTAGTTGCCATGGCAACAGTATAGTTTGGACCTTGTTTGAGTTTTTTATAGTTGCCAAAAACTTCTTCAAAGTTACGTTTAATATATTTTCGTAAACCGGTAATGGTAACAACATAAATCTTTCCACCCGGTTTCATTTGTTTGTATGCATCATGTAAAAATAAACTTAATAGTTCATTACCTACCTTGGCAGGAATATTGGAGACGACAATATCAAACTTTTTCTTTTGTATTTGATCAAAACCGTTACTTAATAATGCTTCTGCATTTTTAATTTGATTCAGTTCAGCATTCATATTGCTGTATTCAACCGCTTTAAAGTCTTTATCCACCAGCGTTGTTTGCCCCTTCGGAGCAAGTTTCGCCATGGCTAAACCGAGAGGGCCATAACCACATCCTAAATCCAGGCAATCATCGCTTTCATTAATATCAAGATACTTTAGTAATAATAAAGTACCTTCATCAATATTACGTGGAGAGAAAATCCCCCAGGTTGTATGAAACACAAAGGGAATGTCTTTTAATGTTTCACTAAAGACAATGTCTTCACGTAATTTTTTAACTTCTTTGTCTGTAAGCATCGTGGTTTTATGTACGTTTAGTTGTTTGCCATCTCTTATTTGTCAGGCTAAGCAGATGGTAATTAGGTGGTTAGTTAGCTTCACTAAGTTGATTTTTTAAATCTTCAGCCAGCTTTAAGGCGTCGTCAATATTCTCTGCGAGAACATTAAAGTGGCCCATTTTACGTCCAGGGCGTGCTTCTTTTTTTCCATACAAATGCAATTTAACATTCGGATGGTTGAGTAATTTTTGCCATTTAGGTGCCTGATCGTTATGCCAGATGTCACCCAACATATTAATCATGACGACAGGTGAAAGTAATCTTGTGTCGCCTAAAGGTAAACCACAAACAGCACGAACCTGTTGTTCAAACTGATCGGTAACACATGCATCTAATGTGTAATGGCCACTGTTATGCGGGCGAGGTGCAATTTCATTAACCAGTAATTCGCCATTCGAGATAAAAAACTCAACCGCCATGATGCCAACATAATCTAAAGCGGCGGCAATTTGTCTTGCCATGTCGGTAACTTTTATTTCCAGGTCTTCATTAATTCGGGCAGGTACAACACTGACATCAAGGATCCCACCTTCATGAATGTTTTCTGAAACGGGGTAGGTAACCACTTCGCCTTCAGTACCACGGGCAAGTACAACAGAAACTTCAATGTCTAGCGGCATGCGTTGCTCTAAAACACAGGCTTCGCCCTCTAATGTTTGCCATGCTTTTTCTATATCGGATTCAGTGTTAATTCCAAACTGACCTTTACCGTCATAACCAAATCGAGATACTTTTAATATAGCAGGCGTACCAATTTTGCTAATGCTGTTTTTTAAGTCTTCTAGTGAATTAATAACAGCAAATGGTGCGGTATAAAAACCGTTATCTTTTAAAAAGTTTTTTTCCTGAATGCGATCTTGGGCAATTGAGATTGCTTTGGCCCCGGGACGAACGGGTTTAGTTTTTGCTAGAGCTTCTAGAGTTGAAGCAGGCACATTTTCAAATTCGGTAGTGATCGCATCACAGCTTTTCGCAATTTGCTCGAGTGCAGCCTGGTCAGCATAGTCGGCACAAATGTGAGTGGTCGCCAACTTACCGGCAGGGCTTTCTTTATCGGGGTCTAGCACAACAACTTCGTAGCCCATCGTGCGAGCAGCAATGGTGAACATGCGGCCTAATTGGCCACCACCGAGCATTCCTAGAGTCGAGCCCGGAAGTGTTTTCATACTTTGGGTAACTTCATTGCGCGAACTTTAGTGCGCTGTTTTTTGCGGAAAGCATTGAGTTTTTTAGCGTATTTTTCGTCATTATTGGCCAGCATAGAGACCGCAAAAAGCCCTGCATTCGCCGCACCCGGTTCACCAATCGCGAAAGTCGCAACGGGAATACCCTTTGGCATTTGGGCAATTGAGAGTAGAGAATCGAGTCCTTTTAAAGCACGGGACGTCACAGGAACGCCTAAAATAGGGATAATCGTTTTAGAGGCCAACATGCCCGGTAAATGCGCTGCGCCACCGGCACCGGCGATAATTACCTGAATACCTCGCTCAGCAGCCGTTTCAGCATATTCGAATAACAAATCTGGTGTACGGTGGGCAGAGACCACTTTTGACTCAAAAGGAACACCAAAATCCTTGAGGATTTCACAGGCCTGGCTCATCACTTTCCAGTCACTATTGCTGCCCATTACTACGCCGACAATTGGCTTTTTCATTTTTCTCTAAATCCTGTTTTACGCACAACGAAAGGCGAATATTACCAGTTTAGACAGTGAAAGGCATGCCTGCTTTGGCTGTTTTTGCTGGTAAATGGCTAGCCAATATTGGGCATTTTAAATACAAAAAATCATATAAATCGGAGTCTTACTAGAATAAGGCGAAAGGGGGTATATACTTTGTAAAAAAGCCCCTAATATCAGTTGGATACTGACTAATTGAAGAAACTAAGCAGTAAATAATAAGAACTAAAATTAAATGGATGTGAACGATGAATCGAGATATACAGGAAGTGATTGTTCGTACCTCAGTAATTTCTAACTCAATACGATATTGGTTATCTATTTTTGGCTGTATTTTAATTGCAGCCGGCTCTTCAAATGTAGAAGCCAAAGATAAAGATGTAGTAAGAATTGCGATGTCGACAACTCCATTATCATCACCGTTTATTATTGCTCATGAGAAGGGCTATTTTAAAGAGCTTGGTCTTAATGTTGAGATCAGGCAAACGAAAGGCGGAAACTTAGCACTCAAATCTGTATTTGCAGGTAAAGCAGATATCGCAACGTCCTCCGAAGCTGTGGTGATGTTCAATAGTTTTAAACGCGATGACTTCAGTATTTTTTGCACATTCGTAACTTCAGATAACGACGTTAAAATACTTGCTCGTCGAGATAGCGGTATTAACAATATAAACGATTTAAAGGGAAAAAAAGTCGGGACAATTCTCGGGACATCTGCACATTTCTTTTTAAACCATACTTTATTAATGAACGGAGTTTCTGAAAATGATGTTCATATTTCAAAACTTAAACCGCAAGAGTCAAAGAAAGTATTAGAAGAAAAGTTGTTAGATGCGATAGTGACGTGGGAGCCCTATGCTTACCTTGCACAAAAACAATTAGGGGATAAAGTAAAAATTGTTGAACATGATCGTGTTTATGTAGAAACGTTTAACGCAATTACAACTCGTGAGTATGCTAACAAAAATGAAAAGAAATTAGTAAAAATTACCCAGGCATTAATGAAAGCGGTTCAGTTTATTAAAGATAAGCCGGAAACAACGCAGAAAATTGTTGCAAAGGTATTAGGTAAGGAATTGCATGTCATCAGGAATACCTGGTCAGATTTTTTATTTTCAATAGGGCTAAACCAGTGGTTATTAACCAGTATGGAAACGGAAGCGAGATGGGCGATTAATCATGGTTTTGTAAAAGCTAAAAAAACACCCAACTACATGAATTTCATTAATAGAGCCCCCCTTAATATATCTGCACCAGATAAAATAACAATTTATTAAATTAATAATATGAAAATAAAAATATTATTGCAGGTTGGAATTATAGCGTCTTTTGCAATTCTTCTGGCTCTTGGTATGTGGGTGTTTTCTATTAATCAAACGTATACTGAAACAAAAGAAAATACCATTGTGGCTCAGGAAATAAGCGATGATATTTTATACCTTAATACTTTAACCAGTGATTATTTACTTTATTCTCAAGAGCGAGCTTATCTGCAATGGAAAGAAATATATTCTCGTTTGAGTAAAAAGCTTGAGAGTAACAGTATTGATAATATTAATGACTTTGTAGAGATAAATACGCTTAAAAAAATGCATGAGCGTTCATTTCATTTGTTTGAACGACTGCACGAAGGTAAAAGCACTAAGCAAATAAATAAAAAAAATTCCATATTGCTAGGTGAGCAAAACAAAGCCCTTACTGCACAGCTGTTAACGACAACACAGCTCATGTCTTTAATGACTAAAAGATTAATTGATTCTGTCAGATTAAAAAGAACAAAATTAGAAAAACAACTGTATTGGTTAGCATTAGTAATTTTTATAATATTTGTTATTACTTTAGTCACTATCTGGATTACGCTCGCTTATCGTGTAGTTGTTCCTGTAAGGTTGTTAAAAGAACATATCAGCAAGATTGATTCTGGTAGTTTAAATGATAAATTCGTAAGCAAAAATAATGATGAAATAGGTGAGTTAGCAACTTCATTTAATAAGTTGACAGAAAAATTATTTGCTACAACTGTTTCAAAAGAAAAGTTAGCTAAAGAAATTGAAGAAAGAAAGAAAACAAAAGTTGAGTTAGATAAACAACAAAACTTAAATATTACTGTACTTGAAGGTGCGGGGAATATAATAATTATCCTTGATCCAGAAGGATGTTTTGTTAGTTTTAATCGTTCTGCAGAGAAATTAACCGGGTTTTCACGCGACGAACTAATCGGTAAACCTATATGGGATTTTGTTATTCCTGAGGAAGAGCGTGAAGAAACAAAAAGTGTGTTTAATGCTTTATTAGAAGGGAATCTTGCGATTGCAGGTAACCATGAAAATCATTGGATTACAAAGAAGGGTGAATACAGATTAATTGACTGGCATAACACAATTGTCCGAAATGCTGATGATGAAATAACACATGTGGTTGCGATTGGATATGATATTACGGAAAAACGATTTGATGAAATTGAAAAACAACGTACCCAGCGTGAATTAAATCAGTCGCGTAAAATGGAAGCGTTGGGCAAACTTACCGGTGGTATTGCTCATGATTTTAATAATATGCTTGGGATTATTATAGGTTACACAGACCTGGCATTATATAAATCGGAAAAGGATAAAGACACGGTTTATCACGGCTACCTGGAACAGATTAGAACGGCTTCTGACCGTGCAAAAGATCTTATTGCAAAAATGTTGTCATTTAGCCGGGTAGATCAAGCGGCAAGTCACTCATTACAACTTGCACCGCTGCTGGATGAAAATATACTGCTAATGAATTCAATACTTCCGAGTACGATTAAGCTCGAAGTCAGTAGAGAAAATAATGTTAAAAATATTATGATGGACCCGGTTCAATTCCAACAAATTTTAATGAATCTTATAATTAATGCAAAAGATGCAATGGATGGTGTTGGGGAAATTGATGTTTCATTGTCTAATTATATCTCGTCGGATGAAGAGTGCTCCTCTTGTCATAAAAAAATAACAGGTAGTAGTTGGGTTGAAGTTATTGTTACTGATAATGGTAGCGGTATGTCAAAAGAAGTTATTGAAAGAATTTTCGAACCTTTCTTTACAACAAAAGCACTGGGACAAGGCACTGGAATGGGCTTGTCTGTTTTACATGGTATTGTAAAAGGACACGGCGGACATATTATTGTGGAATCAACTTTAGGCAAAGGCTCTCGTTTTCGTCTCTTATTCCCCGCTATTGATGCCGAAACAAATTCTTCATCAACAGAATCACAAGACTATAAAGATATAATTCGAGGTAGTGGACAGCGTATTCTGATTATTGATGACCAGGTATCTCTGGCTGATATCGAATATGATTTATTAACTTCATATGGTTATAAATGTACTAAAAAATATGATAGTGAAGAAGCGCTTAATTTGTTTTTATCCGAGCCAGCTGCTTTTGATTTGATAATAACCGATCAGACCATGCCGAATTTAACCGGTCTGGAGTTGATTGATAACATACGTAAAAATGATATTGATATCCCGATTATAATTGTGACGGGCTATAGTGAGAAAATAAAAGATAATAAACTTGATTTAGAAAATGTAACACTGCTATTGAAACCTGTAGCAACAAAAAAACTTCTTGCAAATATTGCAAAGGTTTTAGGTGTTTCTGAATCGTAAATTTTATTTGATATTGATTTGATTGTTATGCGCAGCCAGAAAGCATGGAATATAAAATCTTCTATTTTAGAAAAATATAAATCAGCCTCATTAGCCGAGCCATTTGCCGGAAGAGGGGATTATTTTTATTCAGCCGCTAATATGTCAGCATTTATTTCATCAATTTTTACCAGCTCACCATTATGCAGTTCGTAATAGTAACCGACCAATTGAAGTTTGCCCTGCTCAACGCGCTCACGTACCCAGGGGTGGGTTAAAAGGTTACGCAGTGAATAGCTGATCGCAGTTATTTCACAGGCATCGATCTGCTCTTGAAAATTGTTGAGGTCATTTCTGGCCAGAACATCTTTTTTTGCCGGTGCTGCGATTTGCATCCAGCGATCAATAAAGCCATCTTTTTTAATGTTGCCGTCATTTTCCATTAAGGCGCGAATGCCGCCACAGTTGGCATGACCCAATACCATAACTTCTTTTACTTTGAGGCAGGTAACGGCAAATTCCAAAGCGGCACTGGTGCCATGGTAGTCACCTTTTAGTTCATAAGGGGGAATAAGATTGGCAACATTACGAATAACAAAAATTTCGCCAGGCTCTGCATCAAATAAAATGCCAGTATCAACACGTGAATCACAACAGGAAACCATCGCAACATCGGGTGTTTGTTGTTGTGCTAATTTTTCGAGGTGTTCGCGGTTACGTTGAAAGTAGCCATTACGAAAACGTTCATAACCTTGGAGTAATTTTTCAAGCATGTGATATTAAAATGATTCAGTTGTGGATTGAGATTCAGAAGAGATTAACGCTTCATCTTTTCTACCGAGCATGTATGCTGCAAGTAAGGCTTTTTTTAATTCGCTATGCTG
>JAUVGM010000316.1 GCA_030593785.1 Gammaproteobacteria bacterium
AACGCATAGTATTTTCAGTATAGTAATAGCTCTCAGCTTTACTACCTCGCACTACATGGCGAATGCCACGGTGTACAAGTAAGTCCGGGTAACGTCGAATAGGCGAAGTAAAATGTGCATAGGCATCATGAGCTAAACCAAAGTGACCGTTATTATCCGGTGTATAAACCGCCTGTTGTAAACTGCGTAATAAAACAGTTTGAATCAAATGCATATCAGGACGTTCCTGAATTGAAGCAAGTAATTCAGCATAATCTCCTGGAGCCGGTTTTTCACCGCCGCCTAGCGACAAGCCAACCTCAGCCAAAAACTCTTTTAAGCCTTCTATTTTAGTTTCTTTTGGACTTCCATGAACACGGTATAAGGCTGGAATATTATTTTTAAGCAAGAATTTAGCCGCGCTAACATTAGCTAAAATCATAAACTCTTCAATCAGTTTATGTGCATCATTTCTTACCAGAGGAATAATTTTATCAATTTTACGATCTACGCCAAATACGATTCGTGTTTCAGTTGTATCAAAATCAATCGCGCCTCTTTTCTGGCGACGTTTTAACAGCACAGAAAACAAACTATGCATTTCTAATAACTGAGGAACAAATTCTTTATATTCTTTACGTAAGTCACTCTCTTGATTTTCAATAATCCCTGCAACTTTGGTGTAAGTAAAACGACAATGAGAACGCATTACACCTTCAAAGAATTTATAAGATTCCACTTTACCTTTTTTATCTAACTGCATGTCACAAACCATGCATAAACGATCTACATCAGGATTAAGTGAACATAAACCATTGGATAATACTTCTGGCAACATTGGAATAACACGTTCGGGAAAATAAACAGAAGTCCCACGCTCATGAGCCTCTTTGTCTAAAGCAGTATTTAATTCAACATAATGTGAAACATCAGCAATAGCGACAAGTAAACGCCAGCCTTTAGGGTTCGATTCAACAAAAACTGCATCATCAAAGTCACGCGCATCTTCTCCATCAATGGTAACTAATGGTAAATCACGAATATCGATACGCCCTTTCTCATTTTTAGCTTTTTCAGGAACTTCTGGTGTTAAATCTTTAATTTCAGCTTCAACGGCATCTGACCAGTCTGTTGCAATACCATGTGAGCGCATCGCAATATCAATTTCCATACCGGCAGCCATGTGATCACCTAATACTTCAACCACCTTACCTACCGCCTGACGATGACGTGTTGGTTGCTCAATAATTTCAACTGAAACAACCTGGCCATGATGTGCGTCGCCCACATTTTCTTGCGGAACTAATACATCGTTACTAATGCGTTTATTATCGGCAACAACATAACCAACGCCACTTTCAATAAATAAACGTCCAACAATAAAAGGATTTGCGCGTTCAAGTACTTCTACCAGGGCACCTTCACGGCGACCTTTTCTATCAACACCCGCAATACGAACAATGGCTTTATCACCATGGAACAAACGACGCATTTGAAAAGCCGTTAAAAATAAATCATCGCTGCCATCTTCAGGACAAAGGAAACCAAAACCATCAGCATGTCCAATGACTCGACCCGTCAATAAATCCATTTTACTGATCAATGCATATTCTTTCTTTCGTGTGAACATCAGCTGGCCATCACGTTCCATTGCTCGCAAACGGCGGCGCAGAGCTTCTATGCCATTTTCATCTTCTGACAAACCTAATAAATCAGTAATAGTCTTGCGATCAAGTGGTTGACCTGCCGCTTCCAGTTGCTCAAGTATAAATTCCCGACTTGGTATCGGATTGTCATATTTACTTGATTCACGCTTAGCATGGGGGTCAATTACATTCTTGTTATCGGTTTTGTCTGTCATGTGATTAGATTTCTTGATTGTCAAAAGGTGGCGAAAGTTGGAAAACGTTGATTTTACTACATTAATTGGATGGTTGCTTAATTATAAAGCATCCCAAGCATAAAACATCCTAATTGTAGAACGGCTAGACTTAAAAACACACGATTGACAGTTTCGTACAGGCTCGGTAAAGTTCGCGGCCTCAGAAATGAGTCTCACCTTTGCCGAGGTGGCGGAATTGGTAGACGCGCTAGCTTCAGGTGCTAGTGGCCGTAAGGTCGTGCGAGTTCAAGTCTCGCTCTCGGCACCACTATTGAATAATTAGACATACTGCACATTATTTTGTTCTTTATCTTTAGCTAAATATTTTGACGTAATCTTTATGACTAAATTATTTCAGCTTCATTTAACGCGATTATTAAACTAGCGTTTAGACCTGTCCTGAGTCAGTATCTGACTAGATTTACTCCATTTATATAATGCAAAATCAAAGTTTATATAAAATGGTTAAAACTTTGCCATCCTCAGAAAAGGAGACCTTTTCACTAAAGCTATTAATAATAGCTAAACCCCGACCATGCAGTTGTTTATTATTATCTGTGGCGACTTTCTTTTTAAAGCCGGTACCACTATCGCTAACTTTTATCTCTAAATAATGATTATGATTTTCAACAAAAAAACTAAAATTAAAATTTATTGATGCTTTTGTTAGTTCTAAAAGTGCTTCGTTGCGTTTTTCATAATATTCATCAAAATGATCTTCATCTGTCTTAGATACACTTTCAATGTTTAAAATACTATGCTCGAGACAATTAGCATAAACTTCAGCCAGTAAAATATGTAAAACACCCTTATGTCTTGATACATAAGGCATTGAACTTAGTATAGTCGATAATTTATTGATCGGATCAGGTGTTCGCATATCAATTTCCGAAAGAGAAACCGAAATATTCCAGGGTAATGCATCATCGTTATGGACGATTTCTTCTGAATTTTCTACTGCCGGAATTTCCTGGCAGGTCAGCTCAACCAAGGTGATATCATCATTCTGATGGCTATCACCTGTAAAATCATTTAACGCACTCAAAACTTCATTAAACTGATCGTTTTTTACATCTATTAATGCTTTCGTGAGTCGTTCATTACCAAACTGTTCACCCTTTGAATTTTTTGCTTCAACAATCCCGTCACTATACAGATACACTTTATCTCCATGCTCTACATCAAACACCTGTATTGAAGAATCAAATTCATTATCTCCAAGTATTCCCAAAGGCA
>JAUVGM010000081.1 GCA_030593785.1 Gammaproteobacteria bacterium
TTGTAGGTCAGACTTCAGTCTGACGAAATGTTCGTTTAAAACATATAAATAATTATCAAGGAAGATAATATGAGTTATAGGGATTTAGCAAAAGGACGGTTTTCATCAGAAAACCAAATATACTTTGTAACAACAGTTATACATAAACGTAGAAAATTATTTATAGATTTAGAGTTATGTAGAAATATTATTCTACAAATGAAAAAAATTGATGATGAAGATCATGTGGCAACAATTGCATGGGTAATAATGCCCGATCATATTCATTGGTTGTTTGAATTAAAATCAGATTATGATTTAGCGACAGTAATCAAAAGGTTTAAAGGACGAACAGCACGAAAACTTAATTTATTATTAGGTGAAAAAGGAACGTTTTGGCAACATGCATATTATGATCATGCTTTGCGCCGTGATGACGATATCAAAAAAGTTGCGCGATATATTGTTGCAAATCCTTTACGTGCTGGATTAGTTAAAAGATTAGCGGATTATCCCCATTGGGATGCTGTTTGGCTGTAATATTTTGTCAGACTGAAGTCTGACCTACGAAAGGCTGAAAAATCTTGTAGGTCAGAATTCATTCTGACGCAAATATAAAGAAGAGAACCTATGTGCGGAATTTGCGGCGAATTAAATTTTAAATCGACAGCTTCTATTGAAGCGGTTAAAGCAATGTTACCAAAGCTGGAGAAACGTGGCCCGGACTTTGGTGATACCTGGCAGCATGATCGTGTTGCCTTTGGTCATCGACGTTTAGCGATTATAGATTTAAGTGAACACTCTAACCAACCCATGGTTGATCGTGAGTTAGGACTAACTGTTGTTTTTAACGGTGCGATTTATAACTACCCTGAATTACGTCAGCAATTTATAAAAGAAGGTTATACCTTTCAAAGTGAAGGTGATACTGAAGTAATTTTAAAGGCATATCATAAATGGGGTGAGGATTGTCCGAAACATTTACACGGTATGTTTGCTTTTGCTATTTGGGATGAGAAGAAACAACATGTTTTTGCGGTACGTGATCGCATGGGTATTAAACCCTTTTATTTTTCTAAAACGCATGAACACTTTCGCTTTGCTTCAAATATTCAGGCTTTATTAGCAACTGGCGAAATTGACAAATCGATAGATCCCTTTGCGTTACATAACCAATTTACATTACATGCCGTTGTGCCTGCGCCACGTACCATTGTAAATGGTATCCGTAAATTAGAACCGGGAACATCAATGACCATTGATGTGAACGGTAAAGAAAAAATACAGCGTTATTGGTTTTTGGATGCGACCCGTCCGGAAAAGGAACTATCCGAACAGGAATGGACCGATCAAATACACGATGCCTTACGTGAAGCAGTACGAAAACGTATTGATGTTGCGGATGTTCCTGTAGGTGTGTTGCTGTCTGGTGGTTTAGATTCAAGTTTACTCGTCGCACTACTCGCTGAAGCGGGTGTGAAAGATTTACGCACCTTCTCAATCGGTTTTGAAGATCAGCCTGAAGAAAAAGGCAGTGAGTTTGAATTTTCAGATCAAATCGTAGAACGTTATAAAACAAAACATCATAAATACCATATTTCAAATAGCGAAGTATTACCGCATATACCCGATGCAGTGAAAGCGATGTCTGAACCGATGGTTGGTCAGGATGCAGTCGCATTTTATTTGCTCTCTGAAAGAGTATCTGAACAGGTTAAAGTTGTACAAAGTGGTCAGGGTGCAGACGAAGTCTTCGCGGGTTACTTCTGGTTCCCACAAATGCACCAGGATATAAATGGTTCAGATGTATCTCGTTTCGCTAGATATTATTTTGATCGTTCGCACGATGAATTTTTAGAAATGGTTACACCGGATTATCGAGGTGAAGATTTTACTTCACAAAAAGTAGCTGAGTTACTTGGCCAACCGAATGCAGATGAATTTATTGATCGAGTTTTGCGCATGGATACCACGACCTTGATTGTGGATGATCCGGTTAAACGGGTGGACAACATGACCATGGCCTGGGGACTCGAAGCCCGGGTTCCTTTTTTAGATCATCATCTCGTTGAGCTGGCAGCAAAAATGCCACCAGAAATGAAGTTGGGACTCAAAAGTGGCCTCGGTGGTAAAGATGTACTCAAGCGTATTTCCCGTGGCTTGATTCCTGATGCCGTGATTGATCGCCCAAAGGGCTATTTCCCCATGCCAGCGTTAAAATATGTCCGTGGTGAGTTTTTAGATTTTATGCAGGATATTCTCAATTCTCAGGCTTGTCGAAACAGGGGTATCTTTGCCCGGCCTTATGTGGATAAGTTGCTTTCTGAGCCAGATCAACACTTTACCGCCTTACGAGGCAGTAAATTGTGGCATTTAGCCTTGCTGGAGCTGTGGTTCCAGACACATTTGGATACAGCTTAATATCTGGTTGAAATTAGAAATATTAGCCCTATATATTGAAGGCGTAGGATATTCTAAATATGCCACTAATAACCTAGTAATTTGCTCTGGTATTTGAGGGTTATAACTGGTATATTAGATAAAACTAATTTTAACTGTTTGGAAATGTTTTATTTTATATAAAGTAATTTCGAGGCAGCAAACACTAGATTGAATAAAAGAGGAAACAAAGATGGACGTATTAGATCGTATTGATGAGATTGTTAAAGGTAACCCAGTTGTTGTTTTCATGAAGGGTACTCCACAAATGCCACAGTGTGGTTTTTCAAGCCGTACCGCTCAGGCATTACAAGCTTGTGGTCAGGAATTTGCGCATGTAAACGTATTGATGGATCAGGAAATTTTTGAAAACCTTCCACGTTACCAGGATTGGCCAACATTCCCGCAAGTTTATATTAACGGTGAGTTAATCGGTGGTTGTGATATCACTTTAGAAATGTATCAAAAAGGTGAGTTGAAAAAAGCGATTGATGAAGCGGTTGCTTAATTTTTTAGTTACATAGATTTATAAAGAAAGCCTGGATTAATCCAGGCTTTTTTTTGTTCGCTATATTTGATTCGCTTGTGTAGGTCCGAATTCATTCGGACGGTGTGGTAAACTATTAGCAGCTTTTCATTATCTAGCATTGCGTCAGAATGAATTCTGACCTACAGACAATAAAACTCTGCAACCTCTGTAGTTTTAGCCTTTCGAATACCGATCCCACGAATTCACGATAATACAAAATAGCTCAGCAGTTCGTTCTGCATCATAAGCAGCGGAATGAGCTGATTCATGATCCCACTGGATACCTGCTGCTTGTGCGGCACGTGCTAAAACAGTTTGTCCATAAGCTAAGCCACCCAGTGTTGCAGTATCAAAAGTACTGAATTGATGGAAAGGGTTGCGCTTAATATCACAACGTTCAACAGCTGCTTTTACAAAACTTAAATCAAAAATCGGGTTATGTCCTACGAGAATTGCTCGGCTGCAACCTGTTTTCTTAACAAGTTTTCTAATAGGTTTAAAAATTTCATCCAGTGCTTCGCGCTCAGGCTTTGCCATACGAAAAGGATGGTATGGATCAATACCGGTAAACTCTAGTGCTTTTGGATCAAGCTCAGAACCCATAAAAGGTTCAACATGAGCAGCATACGTTTTGTCCGGTTCAATCTGGCCTTTGTTATTAATTTTTAAGGTTACAGCTGCTATCTCAAGTAGCGCATGACGCTCACACTCGAAACCAGCAGTTTCAACATCAACAACAACAGGTAAAAAGCCGCGAAAACGGCTCGCAATGGGATCTTTGTGTTCGATTAATTCTTCCATCTGTGAAGGATACCGTAAGCGAGTCATAAATACTTTAGATTCTTTTCCAATGAATCATTTCACCCGCACGTAATGGAATGAGCTTTTGTTGAGCAAATGAATATGAGTCAGGTACTTGCCAATCTGATTTTTCCAGGGTGATGCTATCAGTATTGCGAGCTAAGCCATAAAAATCAGGACCATGGAAGCTGGCAAAACCTTCAAGTTTATCTAATGCATTCGCTTCATCAAACACTTCTGCATAAAGTTCAATGGCTGCATGAGCTGAGTAAATACCGGCACAACCACATGAGGTTTCTTTTCTATTTTGTGCATGAGGAGCACTGTCTGTACCTAGAAAGAATTTTTTATTTCCACCCGTCGCGGCAGCAACAAGTGCTTCGCGGTGTAATTCTCGTTTTAAAATAGGTAGGCAATAATAATGTGGATTCATACCACCTTTAAACATTTGGTTACGATTAAATAACAAATGGTGAGCAGTAATGGTTGCTGCAATATTATCATTAGCCTGAACGACAAATTCAGCAGCATGTTTCGTTGTAATGTGTTCAAGAACAACTTTTAATTTTGGAAAGTCTTTTAGTAAAGGGTCTAAAACCGTATCAATAAAAACCTGTTCGCGATCAAAAACGTCAACACTTTGATCTGTTACTTCACCGTGTACTAATAGGGGAACGCCCAATTCTTCCATTTTTGCTAATGCAGCATAGGCGTTTTTAATATCAGTAACACCCGCATCAGAGTTGGTTGTTGCCCCAGCAGGGTAATATTTTACCGCGTGTATATTTTCATTTTTATGGGCGTTAATAATTTCATCTGCTGTTGTATTATTCGTTAAATACAACGCCATTAAAGGGTTAAAAGTGGTGTCCTTCGGCAGAGCGGCCAGTATACGTTCGCGATAGGCTAATGCTAATGAAACATTTGTTACCGGTGGATTAAGATTCGGCATAATAATCGCACGAGAAAACATCGATGCTGTATGCGGAACTATATCGGTTAAAAATTCATTGTCACGTACATGCAGGTGCCAATCATCTGGGTGTGTAATTGTTATACTATTCATCTTACTCACTAATCCCACCTTGTGTGAGTTTTTCCGGATCGAGTAATTTTACTAACTCGTCTTCTGTTAAGTCTGTCATTTCAGCGGCAACATCAATCACTGAACGTCCTTCTGCGTAGGCTTTTTTAGCAATAGCCGCGCCTTTCTCGTAACCAATTACACGGTTAAGGGCAGTAACTAAAATCGGATTTCGATCTAACGCTTCTTTAATGTGTGCAGTATTTACCGTGAAACCGGCAATGGCTTTATCTGCTAATTGACGGGAAGCATTAGCAAGCAATTCAATGCTTTGTAATAAGTTATAACTAATTACTGGAAGCATAACGTTTAATTGAAAGTTACCAGACTGCCCTGCGATTGTTATTGTTGCATCGTTACCAATCACTTGTGCACAAACCATAGCAACTGCTTCAGGAACAACAGGGTTAACTTTACCAGGCATAATAGAACTACCAGGTTGTAAGGCAGGCAAAGCAATTTCACCGATTCCTGCGAGTGGGCCACTGTTCATCCAACGTAAATCATTAGACATTTTCATCAGTGTTACGGCTAATGTTTTTAATTGACCACTCATTTCAACCGCAGAGTCTTGCGAAGCTAAACCAACAAAAAGATTTTTCATCGGTTTAAACGCAACATTAGTTTCAGATGTTAAAGCTTTAGAAAATTCTTTGGTAAAATCCGCAGGAGCATTAATACCTGTGCCAACAGCTGTTCCGCCTTGTGGCAGGGCACTTAGTCTTGTCAGACTATGTTCAATACGCTCAAGGTTATCGGAGAGTTGATCCTTCCATGCCTGTAACTCTTGTCCAAGTGTTATTGGCATTGCATCCATTAAATGAGTACGACCGGTCTTAACGGTTTTATCCAACTCAATAATGCGCTGGTGCAATGTTTCGATTAAATGTTGTACAGCAGGTTGCAACTGTTCATTAATTTCTAAACAGGCACTGACATGAATTGTTGTTGGAATAACATCGTTAGAGCTTTGGCTCATGTTGATGTGATCATTCGGATGAACTTGTTCACCTAATAACTCAGTTGCAACATGCGAGATCACTTCATTGGCATTCATGTTGGTACTGGTACCAGAACCGGTTTGAAAAACATCAATAGGAAAGTGTTCATCATATTTGCCATTCGCAACATCAGTAGATGCTGAACGAATGACATCTGCAAACTTTTTATCCAGCAAGCCCAATTTTTCATTGGCACTGGCGCAGGCAATTTTGACCAGACCTAATGCGCGAATAAAACCACGTGGCATTGGCAAACCGCTAATAGGAAAGTTATTTACGGCACGTTGAGTTTGTGCCCCATAAAGCGCATCAGCAGGAACTTGTAATTCCCCCATACTGTCGCGTTCAGTACGAAATTGTTTTTTAGGCATGAGAGACCCCTTAGTTTGTTTTGCGGCCTTTTATGAACTTCCAGTTTTTAATGGTTTCTTCAACAACACGCCATAGATTATCCTGTTCTTCTTCTAAAACAACCTGTTTATTTATGATAGCCATATCACCGTTTGAACCATCCATGATTTCTTCAATATCAAAAATAAGCCGGCGTAACCCAAAGGTTTTAACCTTTAAATTTCTATAGGTAACACTTTTGAGTAAATTCCGTTTGAATTCACTTTGGCGTCTGGTACGCCAGTCAGCATAACTAAGTACATTTCCACTGGGCATGCCGTAAACAGCAACATTTTCAGAGACGAGCTCCATGTGAGCTTTGAGATCTTTTGTTTCAATTGTATCTGTGATGTTGGATAACCACTTGCGAATATTGAGTTCAGACATATTAGTATTTTTATTTTAGGCTTAAATTTCAGTCCGTTGTGCTTTTCTATCCATGTAACTTATGACGTAATAATACGCACAATTTCTCTGTTTTGGGGGAATTCTTCACAATAAAACCCGATTTTTGATATTTTTGAAATGAAACCCTCCTAGAAAATCAGTTCTTGCTAGAACTGGATAGTTCCATGAAAAATACGCTACAGGGATATATGGAGTTTTACCAGATGAAACAGAATAGACTGGAAACCCGTGAAGAAGGGGCTATCCAGATTAGTATATAAATGTCTCCATTTAAGGCTGTTCAGCCTGAATAAGACATCAACCTATCTCTAATTAAACAACAAATACACTGTCTGCCTGTCTGAACAAGTTGTTTTTTGTGGTTTCGGGCTATATTTATTAGCCATAAAATCATTTCATGGCTGTAAGCCATTGAAAAGTAAGTTTATATTTTTAGGTGTGTAAAAAATGCTTGCTTTTATGTGGTGAGTTATTAAACTGGCAGCCAAATATTTAAAGTATTAGATGAAGTTGTTCATCTAACTAATAGCCTGCACTGGCAATAGCCAGGTGCATGATAAGCCACAAAGTGGAGAAGAGTATGTCTACACAGAGTCATGATCAGGATGTTGATCAGCAGGAAACCCTTGAATGGTTAGAAGCCATCGAAGGGGTTCTGCAAGCAGATGGCGCAGATCGCGCACATTTTCTATTAGAACAAATGATCGACAAGCTACGTCGTTCTGGGGCCAATTTACCCCATAGTGCGAATACCGCTTATGTAAATACGATTCCGACCCACCTACAGGCAAACATGCCTGGCGATGTGGGTGTAGAGCGCCGTATCCGTGCGCTGATTCGCTGGAACGCGGCAGCGATGGTGGTCAAAGCTAACCGTAAATCTTCTGAATTGGGCGGCCATATTGCCAGCTTTGCATCAGCCGCCACTTTATATGATGTGGGCTTTAACCATTTCTGGCGCGCACCGACCCACGAACATGGTGGTGATCTGGTTTTCTTCCAAGGGCACTCTGCACCGGGTATGTATTCACGTGCCTTTATGGAAGGCCGCTTAAGTGAAGACCAGTTAGATAATTTCCGCCAGGAAGTAGATGGCAAGGGCTTGTCGTCTTATCCTCACCCTTGGTTAATGCCTGATTTTTGGCAGTTCCCAACGGTATCAATGGGCCTAGGTCCAATTTCTGCGATCTATCAGGCTCGCTTTATGAAGTATTTACAGGATCGTGGTATAGCGGATACCCGTGATCGTGATGTGTGGTGCTTTATGGGTGACGGTGAAACCGATGAGCCAGAATCTTTAGGCGCGATTTCACTAGCCTCACGTGAAAAGCTGGATAACCTGACTTTTGTTATTAATTGTAACCTGCAGCGTTTAGATGGCCCGGTACGTGGTAATGGCAAAATTATTCAAGAGCTAGAAGCAGTATTCCGTGGTGCTGGCTGGAAAGTGATTAAAGTATTGTGGGGCAGCTACTGGGATCCATTGCTTGCGAAAGATACTAATGGTTTGCTGCAAAAGCGTATGCTCGAAGCGGTTGACGGTGACTTTATGAATTACAAATCCAAAGATGGTGCGTATGTACGTGAACACTTCTTTGGTAAATACCCTGAATTAAAAGCCATGGTAGCGGATATGTCCGATGACGATATCTGGCGTTTAAACCGTGGTGGCCATGATCCACTCAAAGTGTATGCAGCCTATGCAGAAGCGGCGAAGCGCGATGGTCAGCCAACCGTAATTTTGCCACACAGTGTTAAAGGCTACGGTATGGGTGACGCGGGTGAAGGACAGATGCGTACTCACTCGCAAAAGAAA
>JAUVGM010000200.1 GCA_030593785.1 Gammaproteobacteria bacterium
CATTTTGTTAAGCCTGCTCAATCTTAGAACTGGTGCATTTTGCAATAAGATGTGCATGTATGCTATTCAAACGTGTATCCAATTGCTTAATAGTATTTAATATACTCTTTTTTTATAAGTCTTGAACAATATCTTATTTGAAGAATTACCAATAGGTCTTGCATTAACTCGTATAGATAGTTCTATCAAAGAAATAAACTCAACATTATATATTTTAGTTACGTCAACTAATGTTAGATATTGATCTATCCGAAAAGCTATTACAAATTATTACTATATTTAATTATAAAAATAAAAGCTCTAATAATAATGAAAAAGAAATCAATTCAATTAACCAACAATCAGATAATAACAATTGTTACAATTTTATTAGCCTCAGCTGTTTTTATTCTTGATACATTGTTACCCCTCGGTATTGCTGGTGGAGTTCCATACATTGCTGTTGTCTTAGCTACCTATTGGCATTCTGAAAAAAAATATGTGATTTATGTAACCATTATTTGTTTATTTCTTGTTCAGATAGGGTTTTATTTTTCACCTCAAGGAGGCGAGTTATGGAAAGTAATATTTAATCGGCTCATTGCCATCTTCGCTATATTGATCACGGCAGCCCTTGTGTTAAAAATAAAATCCTCTGTGAACGAAATTATTTCTTCAGTAGAAGCATTAGGTATTGCTAAGGAGGAAGCCGAGCATGCAAATAAAGCTAAATCTGAGTTTCTTTCTTCAATGAGTCATGAATTACGCACTCCTATGAATTCGGTGCTTGGTTTTTCACAATTACTTTTAATGAAAGCAACAGATGATGTAGCCAAACAAAATATTAACGAAATCATAGATTCTGGCAATCATTTATTAGAATTAATTAATCAAGTATTAGATCTATCAAAAATTGAGTCTGGAATGGTACCGCTTTCTATTGATAGTTACCCCCTAAATGATTTGCTTAATGATTGTTTAATAACAGTTTTGCCACTTGTTGATAAAGATGAAATTAGAATAGAAAACAAAATTGACCCATCACAAAAGTGTATAATCAAAGTTAATAAAACACGGTTTCGGCAAATAATTTTAAACTTATTATCGAATGCTATTAAGTACAATCATAAAAATGGAAAAGTGATAATTGAATGCCAGCCTGTTGATGAAAATATACTTTGTATTTCTATTACTGATACGGGCAAAGGATTAACATCCGAACAGCAATCTCATCTTTTTAAACCGTTTGACCGTGCCGGTGCAGAAAATTCTCATATTGCTGGTGCTGGACTAGGATTAGTTATATCTAAGAATTTAATAGAACAAATGAACGGTACCATTGGATTTGAAAGTGAAATAGGAAAAGGAAGTCGTTTCTGGATTCAGATTCCTTTATCGTAAATGTCTGCTAATGGCCGTAAGTTGACCTACATCCACGTCCTAAAGTGGCGGGTTTTTTATTTTTATAATTTCACCACGTCTGCTTTTGCACATCTTCAACCCTATTTTTTATACACCTTATGCCTCGAACTCACTTTTGCCTTACTAAAGCGTATCCTTTTTTTTATTTTCATAATTGCCACAAAATGCCTTGTCTATGAGGTAACCCCTCTAAAATTTCCCCAAAATAATTTTTATCATTAACACCATCAGTCGTGTTGTTGACCTATACTTTGTATAACTATCATTGGGGGTATTACAATGAAAAAAATTATTGCAACTTTTGGGCTGATTGTGGGTTTGGCATTATTTGGCGGGCAAATTGCTCATGCAGCGCCTCCAGTTGGTTATATTGGTTTCAGTCTTGGCTCGGCAGACGATGATGTGTTGAGTGAGTCAGACACGGGCTACAAATTCTTTGGTGGATACACGGTAAATAACAATCTTGGCTTTGAAATTGCTTATGTTGACCTCGGACAATATGTGGATGGATTACTAGAACAATATGGTGTTGCATTTGAAGTGGTTGGTTATTTACCGTTGAGTAGTAACTTAGATTTAATGGGTAAAGTTGGCATGTTTGCCTGGACTGCAGAAGTCGATATCTTATATGCCAGGAATGATGGAACTGATCTGACTTATGGGATTGGCGTGCAGTATGACTTAAATAACCGCCTCTTTGTTCGCGGTGAGTGGGAACAGTTTACTGATGTGTCTGGTGGAGATGTTTCATTATTGAGCGCTGGGTTAATTTATACATTTTAATATATTGATTCGCATTAAAATTAAAGTGGACGAAGGGATCAAATATTGATCAAAAAAAATATTTAGATGAAGGTAAAGGAATGCCATATGAGGGAGCATAATAAAATCATGCTTAACAAGTCGTTCAAAATGGATGGCGCAAAAAGACGCGCCGCCATTTAACTCTAATGTTGAATGTCCGCTTTCAGGATTTTTAGTAGTAATCTATATGTTTACATAACGACCGCTCTTGGCCGCATGAAGACGGTTAATGAGTTAATAACTTGGTTATACTAAAGATAAAGGTCGGCAGTCGACCCAAAGCGGCCTTTGACCATATGGATAAAAACAAGAGTAAATTACATTCGTTATATAGACGGGCACGTCGCTCACATCCCGGATTAAAAGGGAAAATTGTTTTAGAAATTACTATTGCACCTTCTGGCAAAGTATTGAAAGTGAGAATTAAATCCAGTGAACTTAATGATCCGAAACTCGAATCAAGATTGGTTGCACGAATTAAACGATTTGACTTTGGTTCGTATTCGGTACAAAAAGTAACAGTAACATTTTCAATTGAGTTTTTACCATCTTAAAATACCGCAAAATATTTTAAGATGGTTTCTTTCCTGATTTTAAAAGGAATCAGGGGAATGCAGGTATCGTATGCTCAATGCCCCTGTTAGTTACTTCTGGATGCTTTGAATATATCAGGTTTGAAATCTCATCTATTCGATTTACCGGTACATCTACCATATAAAGAATTTGACCTGAGTTTACATCTTTCATGAATTCCTTTAATCGAGTGTTTTGTACACTAATCGCAACCATGCTTGATGTCCAGGCTCCTAAAAATGCACCACCAACGATAATTCCAGTCATAGAGACGGTTTCCCATCCTGGAACTATCATACCCATTAAAAATGCAATCATGGCAAGTGTGATCCCAGTGAAGCCACCAACAATAAAACCTAATTGCAGCCCATGAATAAGATCACTTTTTTCAAATATTGATGCTTCTGGTAATCCTACAAGTGAAATATCATCCCTTGCTAATACATGCATGTTTCGCTCTTCTATACGTGCGAGTAAGAGTTCATTATGTACTGTTTCGGCGTCACTAAGGTTTGGTAAAAGAAAATATATACGACGTTTCATGAGGACTCTCCTTATCTAGAACAGACTGGATTTAGACGTATCTTTCGAATACCGCATAAGTATAGTTGGTTATAAAAAAAACACAGAATTAACCATTCAAAGTATGTGGATATATCACTTATTTGCTAAAGACGTGGGGTAAAAGGATAGGTATCATATGCGCTTTATGTATTTGAGAGCCTTGTACGAACACCGTAAAAAAGCTCTCAACTTGTCAATTAGAGGATAAACTGTGGATTTTTTACCTATTTTCATGAACGTAAAAGGCGAGAACTGTCTTGTTGTTGGGGGCGGAAAAATAGCCTCTCGTAAGGTTTTTATGCTTTTACGTGCTGGTGCCTTGGTATCAGTGGTATCCCCTAAATTATGCCAGGATTTAAGCATTCGCAAGGACGGGGGTGAAATTAATCATATTAATCGTTTATTTGAAGATGGCGATTTAGATAACTGTAAAATCATAATTGCTGCAACTGATGATGAAAAAATAAATAGCCATGTTTCTCAATTGGCAAAATCTAAAAATATTCCTGTAAATGTCGTAGATGCACCAGACTTATGCAGCTTTATTGTGCCCTCTATTATTGATCGTAATCCTGTTCAAATTGCAATATCCACTGGCGGCGCTTCTCCTGTACTAGCTCGATTATTACGCTCACGCTTAGAAACATTTATTCCTGCTGCTTATGGTCGTCTGGCTAAGTTAGTTGAATCATATCGTGAAAAAGTAAAAACAAAGTTTTCTAACACTGATGAAATACGTACTTTCTGGGAAAAAATTCTGGAAGGACCAGTTGCTGATAATTTGATTGCGGGTAAAGATAAAGTTGCGCGTGAGTTACTTGAGACAGCTGTTGAAAATGCAAAAGCACCTGCTGACCGGGGTGAAGTATATCTGGTTGGTGCAGGACCCGGTGATCCAGATTTACTTACATTTAGAGCATTACGATTAATGCAGCAAGCGGATGTGGTGGTTTATGATCGTTTGGTATCGCAAGGTGTAATGGATTTAGTACGCCGTGATGCTGAAATGATTTACGCCGGTAAAGAACGTAATAAACATACTTTACCGCAAGAAAGTATTAATGCTCTTTTGGTTCGTTTAGCGCAAGAAGGTAAAAAAGTATTACGTTTAAAAGGTGGAGATCCTTTCATTTTTGGTCGCGGTGGTGAAGAGATTGAAACGCTGACTGATGAAAACATCAGTTTCCAGGTTGTTCCTGGAATTACTGCTGCAGCAGGTTGTTCATCTTATGCAGGTATTCCTCTTACTCATCGAGATTATGTTCAGTCATGCATGTTTGTAACTGGTCATTTGAAAGACGGTACAACAGATTTAAATTGGGATGCAATCGCCCAGCCTAATCAAACCATTGTCTTTTATATGGGACTACAGACTGTTAAAGAGTTATGTAAAGAATTGGTTAAACATGGCTTGCCAAGTACTACTCCTGCCGCCTTGGTTGAGAAAGGTACAACACAAGAACAAAAAGTTCACATTGGTGATTTAAGTACGTTACATGAAATCGTTGAGAAAAATAATGTAAAGGCACCTACTTTGATTATTGTTGGAGAAGTTGTTTTATTGCATGACAAGTTGAATTGGTTTGTTCCTGAAGGGGAGCAATAGATAGTTCACTATGTATTGTATGGAACTACATTAAATACAAACTACGGTTAAGAAGTAATACCTCTATTTACTCATATCTCTTATTA
>JAUVGM010000206.1 GCA_030593785.1 Gammaproteobacteria bacterium
AATCGCCTATGCAAGTGTATTGCAGGGTGTATCTATCTGGATTTGGTTGATTTTATTTTCTGTTTTTCTTGTAGATTCAGGCATAACGTTGTTAAGACGTATTATAAATGCTGAAAAATGGTATGAGGCACACTGTAGCCATGCTTATCAACATGCGGCGAGAAAGTGGGGACATAAAAAGGTGACTGTTAGTGTAGTAGTTATTAATTTATTTTGGTTGTTGCCGTTAGCATATTTTGCACGTATGAATCCGGATTTTGGTTTGTTGTTAACATTGTTAACTTTTACACCTTTAATTATTCTTGCATTAAAATTAAAAGCCGGTATAAATGTAGTGACAAGGGAGTAATTTCGGTTATTGATTTAAGAGATTGCTTCGTTTCACTCGCAATGACAGTCCATCCCCCCTCGTCATTGCAGAAGCAATTTCAGCGTTAATAACGCAGTGTTTTATCTGCGAAATAAGATATACTAAGAAGAATACTTTGAATAAATTTGTTAAACATTTTTTAGATTTATCCCGTTTTCATAAACAGCTAATCATGGTTTTTGCCGATGTGATTATGCTGTTTTTTGCATTATGGGCTGCATTTTCTATGCGCCTTGGCCAGTTTTATGTTCCAGAAAAAACAGTTTTCCTGTTATTTATGGCTGCTCCTTTTATTGCCATTCCAATATTTATTAAATTCGGTTTATACCGTGCGATTGTTCGCTACATTGGATTTAAAGCATTAGGAACAATTATAAAAGCGGTTAGTTTTTACGCTGTCATTTGGTCAGCACTCGTTTTTATTTCTGCTGCAGAAGGTATTCCTCGCTCAGTAACACTGATTAACTGGCTCGTGGCAATTCTTCTAATTGGTGGAAGCAGAATGATTGTTCGCTGGTGGTTTGCGGGTATCGAAATTGTCAGCCCAAGGCAAAAGAAATCAAAAAAACATGTTGTGATTTATGGGGCTGGAACAGCAGGCATACAATTAGCATCGGTACTTGACTATAGCAAAGAATATGCCCCAGTTGCTTTTTTGGATGATAATCCTGAACTACATAAACATACGATTAATTCGTTACGTGTCTATTCAATTCAAGAGTTGGACAAACTTATTATTCAATTAGATATTGATGAAATATTTTTAGCACTTCCTTCAGCATCCCATACAATCCGAAAAAGAATTATTCAGTTGCTTGAAAAATATCCTGTGCATATTAGAACATTACCGAGCATGACAGAGGTTGCGGATGGAAAGATTAAACTTGAAGATATTAAAGAAATTGATCTAGAAGATTTATTAGGACGTGATTCGGTAACACCAGACAAAGACTTATTTGATGCTTGTATTAAGCATAAATCAGTGATGGTAACGGGAGCAGGTGGTTCTATTGGTTCTGAGCTTTGCCGACAAATTTTATCCCGTGAACCACATCAGCTTATTTTGTTTGAGCAGTCTGAGTTACATCTATATCAGATTGAAAAAGAATTTAATCAAGTTATTATTTCGAATGAGTTGAAAACAAAACTTGTTCCTGTTTTAGGCAATGTAACCGATGAAAAAAGAGTATCTGAGGTTCTTTCTTTTTATTCAATAAATACCATATATCATGCTGCAGCCTACAAGCATGTGCCTTTAGTTGAGCATAATATTAATGAAGGTGTTCGCGTTAATACGATAGGTACTTACACTGTTGCTACATCGGCAATGAAAAATAACGTTGATACTTTTATTTTGATCTCCACCGACAAAGCGGTTCGCCCGACTAATGTAATGGGAGCGAGTAAACGTTTTGCTGAGTTAGTTTTACAAGGCTTGGCATCGCAAATAACAAAAACAAAATTTTCTATGGTGCGCTTTGGTAATGTATTAGGCTCATCAGGATCTGTTGTTCCTTTATTTCGAGAGCAAATAAAACAAGGTGGTCCAGTTACGGTCACTCATCAGGATATTATTCGTTATTTTATGACCATTCCCGAAGCGGCTCAGTTAGTCATACAAGCAGGTGCTATGGGAACAAAAGGATCGGGTGGAGATGTTTTTGTTCTGGATATGGGTGAACCAGTAAAGATCAGTGAATTAGCAACAAAAATGATTCACTTAATGGGCTTCATTCTTAAAGACGAAAAAACACCTGATGGTGATATTGAAATTGAATACAGTGGATTACGTCCTGGCGAAAAATTATATGAAGAATTACTCATTGGGGATAACGCAACGGGCACAATTCATCCACGAATAATGCGTGCAGAAGAAGAAGCCTATTCATGGGATGAAATTAAAACTTATCTGCATAGACTGGAACAAGCAATAAGCCGACTAGATTGTGAAGAAGTACGTCAATTACTTATCGAGGTTGTAAAAGGCTATCAACCTTCTGGTGAAATTGAAGATGTGTTGTGGAAAGGAAAATTAAATCAAAGTAATTCTGATTCTAGTGATACAAATTCAATAGTTGAATTAAATAAATACCAATCAAAACAAGATAATTGAACTTATTTCTTGAAGTTTTACTATAAATTCAGTAACTTTCGCCTCCTGATTATTAATCAACTTTTAGTCTCATAGCTCAGCTGGTTAGAGCACTACCTCGACATGGTAGGGGTCGTCGGTTCGAATCCGACTGAGACTACCAAATTCTATGTCCTCCCTCTAGAAGGGTGGGCTATTATCGTAGGTTGGTTCAAGGAACAACGTGACGGAACCAACAAAATATTGGTGGTTCCGCTTCGCTTGAACCACCCTACATTAAGTTTGTTTTATATCACGCGGTCTCTAGTATGGATCGCCACTGAAAAGGAAAAGTTATGCCTGTAATTACTCTCCCCGATGGCTCGCAACGTGAGTTTGAAAATCCTGTTTCTGTTTTAGATGTTGCCAATGATATTGGTGCGGGTCTTGCGCGTGCCACTGTCGCCGGTAAGGTCAACGATAACATTGTTGATGCCAGTTTTATTATGTCGGAAGACAGTTCGCTTGCGATTATTACTGATAAAAGTGATGAAGGTCTTGAAGTCATTCGTCATTCAGCAGCACATTTATTGGCTCAAGCTGTAAAAGAACTTTTCCCTGAAGCTCAAGTTACCATCGGTCCGATTATTGAAGATGGTTTTTATTATGACTTTGCCTATAAAGATGGTTTTTCAGAAACAGATTTAGAAACTATTGAAAAGAAAATGGCGGAACTCGCCAAGCAGGACTTCCAGGTTGAGCGTAGTGTGATGTCTCGTGAAGATGCCATTGAATTTTTTGCTAAAAAAGGTGAGGTGTATAAAGCAGAATTGATTGAGGCGATTCCTCATGGTGAAGAACTCTCTTTATATAAGCAGGGTGATTTTATTGATCTTTGCCGTGGCCCACATGTGCCATCAACAGGTAAGATAAAAGCCTTTAAACTCATGAAGTTAGCCGGAGCATACTGGCGCGGCGATTCAAACAATGAAATGCTGCAGCGTATTTATGGCACCGCCTGGAATGATAAGAAAGCATTAAAAGCCTACCTGCATCGTTTAGAAGAAGCGGAAAAACGTGACCATCGTAAGCTTGCTCGTAAACTCGATTTATTCCATTCACAGGAAGAAGCGCCGGGCATGGTATTTTGGCATGACAATGGCTGGGCGATTTATACTGAAATCGAAAAATTCATTCGTGAAAAACTTCGTTTGCATAATTACACTGAAGTAAAAACGCCTCAGGTTGTTGACCGTGTACTTTGGGAAAAATCCGGTCACTGGGATAAGTTTGGTGACATGATGTTCACGACTCATTCTGAGAACCGTGATTACGCTATTAAACCAATGAACTGCCCGTGTCATGTGCAAATCTTTAACCAGGGGTTAAAGAGCTACCGAGAACTGCCTTTACGTATGGCAGAATTTGGTTCATGTCACCGTAATGAGCCTTCAGGTACCTTACATGGTTTAATGCGCGTACGTAATTTTACCCAGGATGATGCACATATCTTCTGTACTGAAGATCAAATTCAAAGTGAAGTCTCTGAATTTATTGATTTGTTATTTGAAGTCTATAAAGATTTCGGATTTGAAGAAGTTATTGTCAAACTTTCAACTCGCCCGGAACAACGCGTGGGTTCGGATGAAGTTTGGGATAAAGCGGAACACGCATTAGAAAAAGCATTGAATACTAAAGGTCTTGATTGGGATCTACAGACGGGTGAAGGTGCCTTCTACGGCCCCAAAATTGAGTTCTCATTGAAGGATTGCATTGGTCGAGTTTGGCAGTGCGGAACCATTCAGGTCGACTTCTCTATGCCGGGTCGTTTGGATGCGCATTACATTGCAGAAGATGGAACCAAGCAAGTTCCAGTGATGTTACATCGTGCGATTTTGGGATCTTTAGAGCGTTTTATCGGCATTTTGATTGAGCAACATGCAGGTGCTTTTCCAGCCTGGTTATCGCCAACTCAGGTCATGATCATGGGAATTACCGATAAACATGCCGAATATGTGCAAAAAGTTGAAAAAACTTTACGAAATAGTGGTTTAAGGGTCAAAGCGGACTTGAGAAATGAGAAGATCGGCTTTAAAATTCGCGAACACACGCTACAAAAAATTCCGTACCTGCTGGTGGCAGGAGATCGGGAAGCAGAGAATCAAACTGTGGCCGTGCGCACGCGAGCTGGCGAAGAGCTTGGAGTGATGTCAATTGATGATTTCACCGCCAAACTTTCCGAAGAAATTGCGAGCCGCGGCCGTATTTCGTTACAGAATAAAAGTAACGAATAGGTTTATTCCCTCCCTTTTAAGGGGAGGGTTAGGGACGAGCCCATGGACGGGCGAAGGTAGAACAATGCAGGAGCAATTGTCGAGGGGTGATA
>JAUVGM010000241.1 GCA_030593785.1 Gammaproteobacteria bacterium
TATTTGTGTTTCAGTTAATGATGCTTTTGTTATGGGCGAATGGCAAAAAGATCAACATGCCGATAACGTAACATTTTTACCTGATGGAAATACTGACTTTACTGACGGTATGGGCATGTTAGTTGATAAGGAAGACCTTGGCTTTGGCAAACGTTCATGGCGTTATTCTATGCTGGTTAAGAACGGTGTAATTGAAAAAATGTTCATCGAACCTGATGTTCCAGGCGACCCATTTGAAGTTTCTGATGCGGATACAATGTTGAATTACATTGCTCCTAATGCAGAAAAACCTAAAGATGTGACAATTTTTACTCGTCCAGATTGTGGTTACTGTGCTCGTGCCAAGGCTAAACTTAATGAAATGGGTATGCCTTACGAAGAGCTTATTTTAAACCGTGATTACACTGAAGCTACATTACGTGCAGTAGCGGGTATATCAAGTGTCCCACAGATATTTATTGACGGTGACTATGTAGGTGGTGCAGATAGTTTAGATGAATACTTGTCTACTGACGCTGCAGCATAAATAATAAAGGGACATGCTGAATGGTATGTCCCTTTTTTATCCTATTTATATAGCCAGTTTACTCAAATCTAATCGTCCATCTTTCATGGGTGGGCACCAAAAGTAAGCACCGGTAATAGGTTTGGTAAAATTAAAAAGAGCATCCTGAATACCATCGTCATGTCCTATCATTTTATTTAATACTGCCTCAAAAGCAGCAAATGATTTTCCAAATGAAACAAAAATTAACCCACCAGCCATACCTTCCATCCACGGCATTGAACGTCGAAGCATAAAGGCTTCTGGCTCAAAGTTTTCCTGAGCACTTCTTTTAACATGTGCGGATTCAGGTGCTTCATCAAATTCTTCATTATCACTTACATGACGTCCAATCGTATTATCTCGTTCCTCTTCAGACATCAAATCCAACATATTAAAATCATGAACCCACTGTTGTACCGCAACAAAACTGCCACCATCCAATCCATCACCCTGCCCTTGAATAATAGCCGCGTTTACGGCTTCATCGCCTTCAGGATTTTCAGTTCCATCTTCATAACCACTCAAGTCACGATTTTTATCATACTGGCAACCTTCAACAACATCAGACAACTCAAATGCAGAAATTAATAATTCTTCCAACATTCTGGAACGATGTAACAATTCACCGCGATCATTACCACGTAACCATAGCCACAACGCGCAAGGTGTCGAAGGAATATCAAGCCCCGCTGATGTACTAACAGGCATCTGATGTAAGCCATTAATTTCTGCACCAAGCGCCATCGTTAAAGATAAACCTAAACCCACAACAATTGATTGCCCATCAACAACTTCTTGCAGATCTATCAAGCAGTCTTTCGCTGCTTCAGCATTAATTAAATCAAATGACATATAGCGAGCAAGCTGGGTTTCATCCGATAAAATGCCATTTTGAATTGTCGTCATGAATATCCTCTCTTGAGATAAATGTTGTTTTTAAAAGTAAGCCAACTGAAATTGTTTCCTTGTCTCAGTTTACCCATCTATCAATACCAATTAAAACATCTCAAATCATTCTTTACATTCTAAATGATAACGATTACTATTTAGATTATCATTTATTAACATCATCGAAAGTTAGAGAAATAATAGTGAAGAACATAATTTTGTCCGCAATAGTACTCGCTAGTGCAATTTTATTTATTAAAAACAATATCTTAGCAGAAGTCTCAGAAGAGCTTGATCCAGCAGAAGTGTCCATCGGGGAGCGCTTATTTCTCGAAACACGTTTTGCTCAAGCCTATTACGCGAACTCGAAAAAGGCTGATCCTGCATTAGATAAAACCATAACTTTTAATGCGTCGCTTAAAAGTCCATTCGCAGGAAAAACGATGAATTGCCGCGCTTGCCACATGGTGGATGAACATAAAGACACCCCTTCCGCCGGAATGCGCAGCTATGCAGATTATGCCAAACGCCCTCCTGTCCCAAATCGTGATGATAGTGCCTACACATCCGGACGAAATTCAATGTCGATGGTAAATATCTCTCTTCCTTTTCAGGCGCAAAAAGATCAAGGTGCTGTTTTTCATTACGATGGAGAATTTAACAGTATGGAGGATCTTGTACGCGCAACCTATACCGGACGAAATTTTGGTTGGTTAGTTGGCGAAGAGAAACTTGCGATAGAACATATTGCAAAAATTATTCGTAATGACAATGGCGAAGGAGCACTCGCGCAAGAATTTGGCGGACGCTACTCAACGTTATTAAAAGGAATAGATAAAAATTTAGCAGTAAAATTTAAGTTACCAGGTAAATATCGCATTGATGTTTTGCAAGCAACGGACAAAGAAATATTTAATACGGTAGCTAAATTAGTCGCTGCCTACGTGACCAATCTGACATTCCAAATTGATAACAAAGGAAACTATGTCGGAAGTCCTTACGATGCCTTTCTGAAAAAGAATCATCTCCCACGAAAGCCAAATAAAAATGAATCGGCAAAAGCCTACAGTTCACGTTTGTTAAAAGAGATCAATAATTTAAAACAACCTCTTTTTGTTACAAAAGACGAAGGTAAATTTTCCAGTCATAAACAAGAGTTTGTTTTCGCAAGGAAAGAATTACAAGGTATGAAACTGTTCTTTAAAAAAGGTACAACAAAGTCCACAGGTGGAAATTGTGTTAGCTGTCATGCAGCACCACACTTCTCTGACTTTGGCTTTCACAATACAGGGTTAGCACAACAAAATTATGATGAACGGCATGGTCAAGGGGCCTTTAAAAAATTAATGATTCCTGGACTAATGAAACGCAATAAAAATCATAATAATTTTTTACCTGCCACGTCAAAACATATGACAACAACTTCTCGTTTTCGCAGCATAGCCTCTAAGGATAAACCGGGCTACACCGATCTCGGTTTATGGAATATATTTGCTAATCCTGATATGCCTGCACCACAGAAAAAATTAAAAAACATTATGTGTCTGCAAAATAAAGCAGCGGGCAATACATCTTGTTCCACAACAGTATTGCTAGATAAAACAATTGCTGCTTTTAAAACACCGATATTAAGAGATTTGGGTCATTCTAATCCGTATATGCATAGCGGTCAGTTTGATAACCTGCAACAAGTTGTACAATTTTATGTAGCAAGCAGTACATTAGCGAAAAATAATAATTTAAGAAACTCCGAAAAAGCATTAAAAGAAATAAATTTATCTGCAAGTGATGTAGAACCCCTTGTTGCTTTTTTAAAATCTCTGAATGAAGATTACGATTAAAATATGTACTAAAACGTACAGAACTTCTGCATTTAAATTACTATACTTAAAGCTGAATACATATTTTTAAATGCTGGAAAGTGACTATGCAAAATTCTACCGCGGAAAATGAATTTATCCCCGAGTTTATTACAGCCTATCGAGGTAGCTTTACCTCAATGATGCGTTGGCCGCATTTAGATGATTTTTGGGATGTGTTAAAGCAACAAGCAGATGATAACTGGTACATCTACGCCGTTGGTGAACAACCTCCTGAAGTACCGGCTGCTAAGGATAAACTCCTGTCCTTTATTAAAGAAATCGATATTTTACTGCACAAAGATCATGATGAAGACTATTGCGGTATTGTGTATGCTGACGATAAAACCACCCCTTTATTCATTAAAATTTTTGATCCAAATAATCTTGGAGTTTCATGTGGATTTAGTGACAACCCACCGATGCCAGGCTGGATATTGTCAAAACTTCAGCCTCTCGAATTAGAGGCAGCTTTAAACCCACCTAACAATCGACGCCGTTGGTGGAAAAAAATATTCGGCTAAAAATTAACCAACCTCCTTTTATTTTTCATAAATATCAATTAGTTATCGTTTTTATCATATAAAATCAGTATTAGTATGTAATATATTGCTAAAGTGATTTTATCTTTTGTCGTTATATATTAGGTGTATAAATTAACTTTTATTTGTCATCTGAGTGTTCATGTTTAATAAAAACAATAATCCAGCATCCCTTGTTAGGTCATTTCAGAAAAACTCGCTCTTGGCTGTTATCGCAACAGCCATATTAATCTGCATAATGCTTGTCGTTCTTGAATTTCATACATTTTCAAAAGAAGCGAAACAACTCGAAGAAGAATATATTGCAGAAAAAAAATCAAAAATAAAACAAGAAGTATTAAGAGTGACGGGATACATCTCTAAAGCAAGATCTCAAACAAAACAAAAAGCAAAAAAAAGAATTAAAAAAAGAACCTATAATGCGCACGCCATTGCAACAAATATTTTTAATAAATTTAAAGGGAAATTACCTGAGCATAAAATTAAAAAAATAATTATCGAAGCTTTACGACCTTTACAATTTTTTAATAATGACGGTTCT
>JAUVGM010000326.1 GCA_030593785.1 Gammaproteobacteria bacterium
GAAACAGGCTTTCGGCCAATAATTCTCAGTACATTGGTTAAACCTGAACTACGTAATATTCTATCTACCGCTCAGGGACTTTATCTTGATGTTTTTGATACCTTTATCGCTCCCATTGAAGAAGAAATAGGTAGTGAAGCAATGTTGGGTATGGGTCGAGCGCACGGTATTATTGATGATGACTATTATAGTGAGCGTATGGATGCGGTAAATTATTCATTAAAGACGGATGATGGTGTAGCCGCAAATGAATACTTTCAGGCTGATGTTATTTTAACCGGGGCGTCTCGTACGGGGAAGACACCTACCAGTCTCTATCTGGCAATGCACTATGGTTTAAAAGCCGCTAACTATCCCATTGTTGATGAAGAAATTGATTCTCATTCGCTTCCCAACTCTTTGAAGAGATACAAAGAGAAAGTTTTCGGCTTGCTGGTGACGCCAGAAAGATTACAAAGTATTCGCACTAAACGCCGGCCAGACAGCCAATATGCCTCATTATCCCAGTGTCAGTACGAGATTCGACAGACAGAAACCCTGTTTCAGCAAGAAAATATCCCGTATTTTGATGTTAGTAGCATGTCCATCGAGGAAGTCTCCTCAAATATCATGAATATGATGAAAATCAGTTCTCGTACATTTTTGCCTTAAATTTATTAAAGTATCGTCATTCCGGCCAAACAAAGTGCGAGCCGGAATCTTCATGATTGATTAGACAAGATTCCCGCTTCAGGCGTGCGGGAATGACGGGTAAATTTGAGATTATTTGCGAAAACACAAAAATTAACCCTTGAATATTCAATGGTTTGCCAATATATAAAGAGGCATCCACATTAAATAATAACTTGAGAGAGAAATATGACGGTCGAAGCCAAGAAAGAAACCCTGAGTTTCCAGACCGAGGTAAAGCAACTGCTCAACCTCATGATCCATTCCCTTTATTCCAATAAAGAAATTTTTCTGCGTGAGCTGGTATCCAATGCCTCTGATGCTTGCGATAAATTGCGTTTTGAAGCCTTAAGCGACAGCGCCTTATATGAGAATGAAGAAGATCTGGGTATTACTGTCGAATTTGATAAAGAAGCAGGCACAGTAAGCATTACAGATAATGGCGTAGGTATGACGCGTGAAGAAGTGATTGCCAATATTGGTACTATTGCTAATTCGGGTACAAAGAAATTCCTTGATAATCTGACCGGCGAACAGGCTAAAGATGCACAAATGATTGGTCAATTTGGTGTTGGTTTTTATGCCTCATTTATTGTTGCTGATAATGTCACGGTTGAAACACGACGCGCTGGATTAACTGCTGAGCATGGTGTGCGCTGGCATTCTTCAGGTGAAGGTGAGTTTGACCTGGAAAATATTAATAAAGAAAACCGAGGCACAATAATAATTCTTCATTTGAAAAAAGATGAAGAGGAATTTGCTGATGACTGGCGTTTACGTTCAATCATTAACAAGTACTCAGACCATATTTCATTACCTATTTCGATGAAAAAACGTGATGACAAAGGTGAGTTGACAGATGAACTCGAAGCAGTGAATAAAGCCTCTGCTCTATGGACGCGCTCAAAGTCTGAAATTAAAGATGAAGAATATAATGAGTTTTATAAACACGTTGCACATGACTTTGATGAGCCGCTTAGCTGGTTACACAATAGAGTAGAAGGTACGCAGGAATATACGACCCTGTTCTATCTACCTAAACGTGCACCGTTTGACATGTTTGAACGCGATCAAAAGAAAGGCATTAAACTTTATGTGAAGCGTGTATTCATTATGGATGATGCTGATCAGCTCATGCCTAATTATTTACGCTTCGTTAAAGGTGTGGTTGATTCAGATGATTTACCGTTAAATATTTCACGTGAAATATTGCAAAAAAATAAACATATCGACACGATTCGTGGTGCATCAATCAAAAGAATTCTTGGTCATTTAGAAAAAATGGCAAAAAATAAAGCTGAAGATTACGCTTTATTCTGGAAAGAGTTTGGCCGTGTCTTAAAAGAAGGCCCGGCAGAAGATTCTGCTAATAAAGAAAAAATTGCAAAATTATTCCGTTATGCCTCAACAAATAATGATTCCGATATAGAAGATGTATCGTTGGATGATTACATTAGCCGCATGAAAGAAGGTCAGGATAAACTGTATTACATTACAGGTGATTCTTACGCTGCAGTTAAAAACAGTCCTCATTTAGAACTCTTCAAGAAAAAAGATATTGAAGTCATTTTAATGCATGACCGTGTTGATGAATGGATGATGTCTTACTTAAACGAGTATGATGGCAAGTCATTTGTTAATATCGCAAAAGGTGAGCTTGATCTTGGTGATTTAGAAGATAAAGAAGAGAAGAAAAAAGCGGAAAAGGCGGCTAAAGATTATGAAAGCCTGCTTAAACAGATGACAGAAAGCTTAGGTGATAAAGTAAAAGAAGTTCGTGTTTCTACACGTTTAACCAGTTCACCTTCATGTCTGGTTGTTGAGCAACAAGATATGGCTGTAAGTATGCAGAAAATTCTGAAGCAAGCAGGACATGAAATTCCAAATGTTGAACCTATTCTGGAAATTAATGTTGAACATCCTTTAGTGAAACGCCTTAGCGATGAACAAGACGATGCTAAGTTCAGTGACTGGTCTCATCTTTTATTTGATCAGGCGATGTTAAGTGAAGGCGGACAGTTAGAAGATCCCGTTTTATTTGTCACTCGCATAAATGAATTACTATTAGAAACAATGTAGTTTATTTTTCTTATAAAAAAAGGCGGCTTAAAAGCCGCCTTTTTTTTGCCCACCGTAAAATCAGTTAAAAGTATGAGGTTGGTAAGTGCTAATGGCCTCACTATATTCAAATGCTTTTACCGGGTAGTTTTTAGGTAAAGTCGAAACGATCATTTCCAGTTCTTTTAGTTGTGATGATGTCACTTCAGGTCCCGTCAATAGAGAATCCAGGTCAGTATTCGTTTTTAAATGATC
>JAUVGM010000259.1 GCA_030593785.1 Gammaproteobacteria bacterium
TTTGACGATCTTGTTATTATTGCTGCAACTGAAGGAGGCAAGCCTCTAACGGATTCACAAGTTGAGGTGGAGCGTGCGATTGATGGCGTATTAAATTGTATTGAATGTATACGGTCTGATCACGGTACAGAAATCCCGATGGGAATTAATCCTGCTTCTGAAAAGCATATGGCATTTACTCGTAGTGAACCTATTGGTGTTGTTGTCGCCATCAGCGCATTCAACCATCCCTTAAATTTAATTATTCATCAGGTTGGCCCTGCGATTGCAACCGGCTGCCCTGTCATTATTAAACCCGCCGAAGACACACCATTATCTTGTTATCGTTTTGTATCTATATTACGCCAGGCAGGTTTGCCAGAAGAATGGTGCCAGGCACTTGTTGTTTCTGATTTAGACATTGCAACACAGTTAGTTACTGATAGTCGTGTCGGATTTTTCAGTTTCATCGGTAGTGCTAATATAGGTTGGATGCTTCGCAGCAAACTTGCACCGGGTGCACGTTGTGCACTTGAACATGGTGGTGTTGCTCCGGTTATTATTGAAGCAGATGCCGATCTTATGGAAACTTTACCCGCGATTGCTAAAGGTGGTTTCTACCATGCCGGTCAGGTTTGTGTCTCCGTGCAAAGAGTTTATTGCCATAAAAGTGTCGTTAAAGTCGTTGCATCTAACCTTGCAAAAATGGCATCTAAATTAATTGTCGGTGATCCAATCAAAGCGGAAACTGAAGTGGGGCCATTAATACGTCCACTTGAAGTTGAACGTATTAGTAAATGGGTCAATGATGCTGTTAAAGAAGGTGCCGAATTATTGGCCGGCGGTAAGATAGAAGGAAACTGTTATCAACCGACTGTATTGTTAAATCCATCTGAATTTTCAAATGTATCCACCAAAGAAATATTTGGACCTGTCATTTGTATTTATACCTATGACAATATGGATGATGCAATTAAAAAAGCCAACGCCCTGCCGTTTGCATTTCAGGCAAGCATCTTCACTAAATCAATTGATAATGCACTCCATGCTTATAAACACCTTAATGCTAGCGCAGTAATGATAAACGATCATACTGCATTCCGTGTAGATTGGATGCCTTTTGCAGGCTTACGCCATTCAGGTTTAGGTGTTGGCGGAATTCCTCACACTTATCATGATATGCAAATTAAAAAAATGATGGTTTTAAAATCAAATAAAATTTAATTATAAGGTACCGGAGTCACTCTTGTTTAATACGTTTATATTTATTTAATAAGATATATACCTGCAAAAGAGAATGCTATCAAAAAAAGTGACTCCGGTACCTGACTAATTTCAGTATTTCAAAGGAACTGAAAATGAGTAAATCATTAGAAGCGGTGTTCTCTCCTCATAAATTTATACCTTCTATAATCAGTGACGACTTGGATTTCGAACATTTATGGAATACAAAACAATCATTTGTATTTTCGAGCATGGCTCATATTGCTTATTTCAATGAAATAAAAATTAAATCTTTTATGTCACAGCTCAGCGCTGAGAAAATTATTTTTTATGATATAAAGGGAGCTCAGGCATTTTTGTCGACATGGGAAAATAAAGCTATTTTATCCTTCCGCGGAACACAACCGATTGAAGATAAAGGCAAACATCATCACAAGTTAGGTTTTATTCGCAGGTTTCGTATTAAACATTTTCTCCACCTTCCGCTTGATCCACTTTCACTTATCTTTTTGAATAATGACATTCTGGCTGATTTAAAATTCATTCCAACATCTTTTGACGACATGGATAAAGTAAATGTTCACAGCGGATTTCTCGGCGAGGTTGATAAACTTTGGAAGAACATACTTCAAGATATTAACCAGCATGTTAAAGATATACCTATATGGGTTACCGGACACAGTCTTGGTGGGGCAATGGCAACATTAGCGGGTATGCGACATTCTTTTGAAGAGGTTATTACTTTTGGTGAGCCGCGTGTTGGCTTTCATTTAGACAAAGCCTTTAAATCTAAAAGTCACACCCGTTATGTAAATGGAGATGATCCGGTAACAAAATTACCGCCAGAATTACTTTTTGGATATGATCATCATGGAGAAGCAAAACATATTAGTGATAAAGATGGTGAGACCAATATTGTTTATGATCATTCCATTATTTATTATTCAGAAAACCTTTATGAATAATTATTTAAGCCCTATTCATATTCATTATATTTTTTAGAACTGCCTTTAACTTTTTCAACTGGATATTTTTTCTCATTAAGAATTATTTTATCTTCAACATATTGCGGCAAATCAACATCAAGCTTCGTTGCTAAACGTGTTAAATAAATATAAATATCCGCCATTTCAAAAGCAACTTCATCCAGTTTTTCTTTACCGAGGTTATTACTTTGTTCTTCAGTTAACCATTGAAAATGTTCAGTAAGCTCCGCCGCTTCAACACTTAATGCCATCACTAAATTTTTCGGTGCATGAAATTGATCCCAGTCCCTATCTATCGCAAATTTAACCAGACGCTTTGATAGATTCTCAAAATATTCGTTTGACATAAAATCTCCCTAACTAAAAAAACACCATAACATTAAAATTCACAAATAAAAAAGTCTGTGATACACATAATGTCGATCAGTTAAGGAATGTAGGTTCGAATTCATTCGAACGCCGAGGTAAAAATCAACCATAAAGATTAGTATATACACCGCGTTCGAATGAATTCGAACCTACGAAAAAATCACACCTTCAGTGAACGGCATTACGTGATACACAGGCTTTTATTATGAAGTTGAATACTTAAAACTTCCACTCGGGCAACGAGAGACTAGAGAACAAGGCAAAAATTAGCGAAAAAGCGGAATGTACAATAAGTACATGAGCATTTTGAGCTGGTTTTTCGTCGTGCCCCTCAACAAAAATATTATAGAGGGTGAACGCCGTTATCTGGTCTCTCGTTGTTCGAGCTATTCGTCGGTGACGCAGCCGTGTGAAGCATCTTTTACTGATTTAATGAATTTATATAAAGTCCCTCGCGTCGCCTTATAAGGAGGCATTACCCACGCTTCTTTACGTTTCGCTAATTCATCATCCGTTAAATCAACCGACAAACTATTTGTATTAGCATCAACAGTGATCACATCACCATTTTTTACTAATGCAATCGGGCCACCTTCCTGAGCTTCAGGAACAACATGTCCAATAATGAAACCATGTGAACCACCTGAGAAACGGCCATCAGTAATCATCGCAACATCCGAACCTAAACCGGCTCCCATAATCGCTGATGTTGGCGTTAACATTTCTGGCATACCCGGTCCGCCTTTAGGTCCTTCATAACGAATGACGATAACATCACCTTTTTGAATTTCTTTATTTTCAAGGCCGGTCATCATATCTTCTTCACAATCATAAACTCGAGCTGGACCTTTAAAGGTTAACCCTTCTTTACCTGTGATTTTGGCAACTGAACCACCCGGTGCAAAGTTACCTTTTAAGATACGGATGTGACCTGAATCTTTAATGGGTTTATCAAGAGGAGTAATAATATCCTGGCCTTCTTTTAAACCCGGAAGGTCGGCTAAATTCTCTGCAATCGTTTTTCCGGTTACCGTCATGCAGTCACCATTAATTAAACCGGCTTCAAGCAAGAATTTCATTACCGCAGGAATACCACCTATCGCATGTAAATCTTCCATCACATATTTGCCACTTGGTTTTAAGTCTGCAATAAATGGAATGCGATCACTTACGCTTTGAAAATCTTCGATTTTTAATTCAACATCTACCGCACGCGCCATGGCGAGTAAATGTAAAACAGCATTTGTCGAAACAACTAATGCCATAATAATAACCATGGCATTTTCAAATGCTTCACGCGTCATAATGTCACGCGGTTTAATATCTTTTTCGAGCAAGTTCAGCATTGCTGCACCGGCACGAATACATTCATCGATTTTGTCTGGATCAGTTGCTGGTGTACATGAACTGTAAGGTAGAGTCATTCCCATCGCTT
>JAUVGM010000065.1 GCA_030593785.1 Gammaproteobacteria bacterium
CGATGAGAATTCAAATGGGTAATTAATAACATACAAAGCTTTATACGAAGATTAGAAATATTTTACATTCATTTACATTTCAAAAAAAGTTAATCAGGTACATGAGGAGACTCACCCAAATAACCATCAAGTAGAGCCATGATTTCTACATCCTTAACTTCCCTGGCCAGCTCTCGAATATGTAAGTTAAAATCCCGGTATTCTGAATCACGGGATAATTCTGAATCAGCCCACTCAACAATACGCTTCATTTTACCTAACTGCGCTAAATCTTTTAGCTTCTCGAGTTCGGTTAAAGCTGGAGGAATCAAGCGGCTCTCTTCAACTTCCAACTTACCGGATTTATATATCCATTCCAGGTTAAGTAATTTACCCAGCGTAGAAGTGAGCTCATCAGCTGCAGTAGGTTTAGGCAGAAAATGATCAAAACCTGCCAACATCGCTGGATTTTCTTCACTAACATTCGCTGACATCGCCACCACGGGGATATCTTTACATTCAGGTATATTACGTAATGTTGTTAAAGACTCGTAGCCATTTAGTCCTGGCATTAACAAATCCATCAGTATCAAGTCTGGCTGCATATCCTTGGCCATTATCACAGCATCGAGCCCCTTCGATGCAACAACCGTCTGAAATCCTAACGCCGTTAATGTGTCGCTACTCATTTCCCTGCTGTCCTTTATATCATCAACAACCAGTATTTTCCGTTTTTTCCCATGATAACCAATAGGTGATCGCCTTCTTTGAATAGGCGACTCACTGACTTCTTCTGCGACAGGTAAGGTTAGCTCAAACCAAAAACGACTCCCTTTATACTCTTCACTTGCAACTTTGAGTTCGCCCCCCATTAGCCGGACCAGTTTCTGTGCGATATTTAAACCCAGCCCTGTCCCTTCATTCTGATGGTTTTCCTGCTTTACTTGTACAAATGGTTGAAAGATCTGTTCCATATTTTCTTTAGCAATACCAATACCTGTATCTTCAACACTAAAACACCAGCAACATTCTTTTTCAGAAGAAACTGTTACAGATTCACAAGCGTCTATTTTTACAATGACCTTTCCTTTTATTGTAAATTTAACTGCATTGCTTATCAGATTTAACAAAATTTGCTGTAAACGTCTTTCATCAATCTGAATTGCAAGATTACTGGATTCATCAACTGTGCAAATAAGTTCTAACCCTTTGGCTTCAACCTGCGAAGTAAAATAATGACAGATATGCTCTAAATAATTTTTAATATTTATTGTGCTAAGAACAAGATCTATCTTATTAGCTTCAATCTTGGCAACGTCAAGGACATCGGAAATTTGCTCTAACAGATGTTCGCCACTTCTTTCGATGATTTTAATCTTTTCTCGCTGAGCATGATTAATTGAATCATCATTCTGCAGAATATGCGCATAACCAAGAATGGCATTGAGTGGTGTCCGAAGTTCATGGGACATATTAGAAAGAAAATTATTTTTTGCCTGGTTGGCTATTTCGGCATTCTCTTTTTCTGCTAATAGCTCAGAAGTTCGTTCTCTTACTCGAGACTCCATTTCATCATACGCTTTTCTTAATTCATCCTCGGCATTTTTGCGTTCGGTTATGTCCTGAACTAAACCCATGCTTCCCTTAATATTTCCATCTTCGTTATATATCGGATTTGGTGATATGTTAATCCAAATTTTCTTCCCGTCTTTTCTCGTGGTCTCTAATTCGTAATGTTCGGAGCTGCCTTTTGCTCGTTTTTTCAATTGCTCTTCTATCACTTTCTGAGCATCTTCGTTCTGAAAATTCATCCAGTGTGCCCCGATAATCTCAGTCATAGAATATCCTAGCATTTTGCAAAACTGTTCATTTACATAAGTATATATTCCATTCTCATCAATCACCGCCAAGCCTTCATTAATAGCTTCCACTAACGAATGATAAAGCTTTACGCTTTTGCTTAGTTCCTCTTCAGCCTTTTTACGTTCAGTGATATCACGGATAACCCCGGTAAATTTTTGTTCTTCGCCTATCTGCATTTCACTAACGGATAATTCCATAGGAAAAACCGAGCCATCACGACGTACCGCTTCCAGTTCACGACCAAAGCCGATAATGTTTGCTTTGCCTGTTTCGTGGTAACGATCAAGATAGCCATCGTGTTCATCATGATAAGGTTCTGGTACTAGGATATTTACGTTTCTACCAATAACATCATTGGCGTCATAACCAAACATCGACTCGGCAGCAGGATTAAAGCTTTCAATAATGCCCTTTGCATTAATCGTGATAATGCTGTCTATCACCGTATTAACAATTGCAGCCTCTCGAACTTCCCTGTCTTTTAATTTTCTTTCAGTGACTTCTCTTTCCGTGATTTCTAATTGTAATTGTCTGTTTGTATAACGAAGGTTACGACTTACACGCTCACCCGTAAAAAGCGTAAAGAATATTGCAGCTGAAGATAACAACAGCGTTAATATGAGCACCCCTAAAATACTGTTCCGTACTAAATAATAAGAGAACATCACCTCATCAACATCAATCTCTGTTGCCATGCCTATAGATAAATTATTATCCCAAAGCCAGGCACCTTGTACAGTAACCCCCCTGTAATCCCGGTAACCCATCATGTCTATACCAGACTCACCACGTACAGCACTTGCAGCCATTCTGGTTAATGCTTGTTTAGAACGCTCAACTTTTGGTTTGTATCCCGTTTGTAAATTACCCCCGGGGTCACGAATATCTATGAATAAATTACTATGTTGATTTGCGCCAATTAATCCCATGCTACGCAATTGTTTATTAAAACGACTTACAGATAAAAGCCGCCCTTGTTTATTAAAGGCATAAGTTTCACCCGTCTCACCAATGTGGCCAAATTGAATAACTCTGGAAAACTTGGCTAATGGATCAAGCCTCTGCGTTAAAACTGCAATCACTTTTCCATTCTTGTTTCGAATCGGTGCAGCAAAGAACATAGTGCTGTCGTTTGCATTAGTTCCTGCAGTTAGCTGTACATCAGACTGAATAGGTGGAATAAATAAGAGCTCGCCCCGGAATACTCTGTCTAATAATTCAGGCTTATGTTTTGCAATCAGGTTACGTATCCCAAGGTTGCTATCTCGCATCGACCCCAGGCTGATACGTTCAGGACTAATAATAAAAAAACCTTTCTCGCCAAAAGTATTTTGATTATCATAAAAAAAATGACGTGCATCGACTAATGCTGAAGATGACAAAAGTGTTTCAGATTTTGGCGAAATTTTTAGTAACTCTTCAGTAATGGAAACTAACTCAGAATTTCTGGCAAGTTGTTGCAGATAAATTTTATGATGTTCAATCCAGATATTAAGTCGCTCATGTGTCGTATGTAACGCCGTTTCAAGTTTCAACCGGTTATGTTCAAGTATCTGTTGCTTGTTATATTCAAGCAGCCACCAGGCAAGCATGATGACAATGCTGACAATAAGAAAAAATAATATCAGAAGCCCATATCTAAAACGTTTTGAACCAAATTGTTGCTCAATATCTTTTTTGCGGCTCATTCTAAACATGAGGAGAGCTAATAAGGTAAATGCTGCAAGGCTAACGACAATTAACCAAACGGGAGAAGCAATGACAACAGCTTGCTTAGCTATTTTGTGTTGTTCATCCAGTTGCTGAAAAGGCCCAGAGCCGGAAAACCATTTTTTCCATAGCGATTGTTTTTCATTTTCTGATAAAGAAAGATAAGCTTTGTCCAGTATGGACTTCAATACGGGAAATTTTTTATTCACTACATAGGAGTGTCCCAGCGGGATTTTCAATCTTTTAAATTTAGCAATGTCTTTAACTTCCAGATTGTTGATGTAATATTTACTCAACATGTACTTCCCGGTATGCAGCTCTTGTATCGCTGCATCAGCCTTTCCGGTGGCAACGAGTTGCAGCATTCCGACTGCATCATCGGCCATAATATAATTTGCATCAGGCAGCTGTTCTTTTAGCAGAGAATCAATTGCATAACCGTGGTATGAAGCAATACGTTTGTCTTTTAGTGAATCCAGATTATTTATAGAAGTTGCAGTCTTTTGAGCAAAGATAGCTAAATGGAGTGGTATAGCTTCAGGGCAAAAGGCGACGTGCTGTGCCCGTTCAGGAGTCTGTATCACACCCATGGCCGCTAGCAACTTACCGATGTTTACAGCTTTAAATGCATCGTTTGAGACTTCATGGTAGTTAAATTGAGGGGTTAATTTTACCTTTGAACTGATCAGTTGAAGCAATTCCGGCATGTAACCCGTGAGCTTTCCCTCTTCTTGCATGATATAGGGGGCGAGTGGAAAGGCTGCAACTTTAAAGCCAGGGTGTTCTGCTAGCCAGGCCAGTTCCTCGATGTTTAGGTGAATATTTGTTTGTGAGTAAAAAAAACCTGGATCCAGCTTCCTTTGCTCCATGAATCCTGCCTTGGCATAATCCTCGGCAATCTTCTGATAACGGCTTTGGCTGAATTTCCCCAACTCAACAAGGTCAGCGGCAATGAGTTTATTGTACATCCTGGCCTGGTACATCAGATGATCACGGTTGAACTCCTTTGGATTATATTTCTCGAGAATTAACTCAACGATTTCTTCGCTGTTTTTTAGCGCATATTCCCAACCTTTGAGAGTTGCACGGCGGATTTTTTCCACCCGCTCTGGATGCTCAGCCAGCTCCTGTTCCGTGGTAAACAGGTTATCTCCAGCGTGATCGATACCGTAATCCCGGGGATCAATAATATTAACGTCAACATTGCGCTGGTGATACCAATCCGGCTGATTGGTGAGATAAGAGGCATACGCATCCGTCTTGCCATCAATAAGATCTTGAGGATTGAAGCTAATCTGTTGCACTTCGACAGCATCAAGTTTATTAAATGTTTTCAGCAACATAGCAATGATGGGCATGTTGCCATCCCCTTCAGCATCAAACATGACGCGTTTGCCTGCCAGATCTTCAGCTGACCTTATACCGGAATCCTTGCGAGTTAAAAGTACCAGCGGAGAGTGCTGTAGGATCTGCGCCAGCAATACGACAGGTTTTCCTTGTTGTCGTGTTAACAGCAACCCAGCATCAGAAACACCGTATTGAGCTCGTCCCTGTAATACATCTTCAATATGACTGGTGCCAGCGACGCGCTGTCGTAGTTCGACCTGCAATCCTTCTTCCGCGTAGAAACCTTTTTCTACCGCAGCGTAATAACCTGCAAACTGGAACTGGTGGTACCACTTAAGTTGAATGGTGACTTTTTCTTTGTTATTTCCAGAAATGTCTGTATTAGCTTCTACCCCAGCAGAAGCCATTACCAGCAACAGTAGAGTCAGAGAAAAAAATAAAATCCTGTTTATTTTATTTAAAGTACTCAAAATGATTGTAGCGCCCATAAATCATTATTAACGACTAGCCAAAATATCATTGGCGATAACTGAAACCTTAACACGCTGGGTGCGAGCCTGAGAACGAATAATTTCAAATGCTTCTTCGCGTTTGATTTGTTTTTGTTCCATCAAGATACCGATAGCGACATTAACCACATTGCTGGTATCCAATGCACCTTCAAGGCGCATATTTTTATCAGCCAGCTCATTCTTCAAATTACTTAATTGAAGATGCACACTGATCCTGGCCAGCAATTCAGGTTGCTGGAATGGCTTGGTGACATAATCTACACCACCAACAACAAAAGCCTTAAGTTTATCGTCCAGCTCCGTCAAACCCGTCATAAATATAATGGGAATATCTTTGGTAGATTCATCAGACTTAAGTTGATGACATACCTCGTAACCATCCATGCCAGGCATGCGGATATCCAGCAATATTAAATCAGGCTGACCTTTTTTCGCCCTGCTGATACCATCAAGCCCGCTTTTGGCCATCATGATTTCTATGCCTTGCTCTTCAAGAAAGTCTGAGATGACCTGAATATATGAGGCTTCATCATCAATAATTAGTACTGTATTGTTGAAACTTTGTAATGACATAATTTACATTTATATAAGGCTTAAAAAGAGAAAAAACACTAAAAATTTATCTACGACTTTTAGTTTATAAAACTGGAAATTTAAATAGCTTTACGATATTAAGCATAGTTGATTACTAAAAAATCAAACTAAATTAAAGATAAAACTACGCTAATAAAACAAACTGAAGAATAATAGAAAATCAGATTTAGGCTTAAAATAAATAAGCCATTATCTTTGTAAAACAGGGGAAAGGTTCTACGAATCAAAATATAATCACACATATTTTGTGGATGAGAAGGTTACCCTTAATTAGTCAACCATTCAAGGTAACGCTCGCTTAAAACTTCTGGAAAGGAACAACTACTCCACTCTCATTTATTTTCACATCCGGTACCCAGGCATGGCCATAAACAATTTCATGGCTAACAGGCAATAAACCATCCACTCGAAATTGTTCATAAGATTGAATCATTTTTTGTAATTTATTCTTACCAGTGATGTGATGTGAACGTCCTTGCATTACATTATGTGCACCGATTTGTTTAAGATCACGCATCACTGTTTTTACGTCGTTATATGTCACTGTTAACATTTCCATATCCATTACAGGATCTGCAAATCCACTTTGTAAGAGCGCATCACCCACATCATGTAAATCGGCAAAAGCATTTACATGAGCAAGATCATCAACTTCAGCCCAACTTTGACGTAGTTCTTTTAATGTATCAGGGCCAAAGCTACTAAACATTAATAAACCGTCTGGCGCGAGAACACGTTTAAACTCTTTAAATACTTTTGGTAAATCCTGACACCACTGTAATGTTAAACCAGAGATAATTAATTCCATGCTGGCGTCCGCAAAAGGGAGACTTTCAACTTCTGCGTTCACGTAACGAAATTGTTTATTCCAACGTTGCTTAAATGTTCGTTTGCCTTTTGCTTGCTTTAACATATTAAAGGCTAAATCTAGCGCGGTTATTTTTGCTTTTGGATAACGCGCAGCTAATAATTGGCTAACAAACCCCGTGCCTGATCCTGCATCTAATATGCTAATAGGTTTCATCGACATTAAATCCATTCGTTCAACCAAGCGTTCTGCCACTTCTTGCTGCAAAACTGCGACAGCATCATAAGAGCTAGCAGCTTTTTCAAATGCTGCACGCATTGCAGCACGATCAATCTCTGCAATATCTAAAGGTTTATTTTCTTCTGTTTTATTCATTAATAAAATTCTTTATTTTTTCAGCACAAAGTTTAGGACTTGAAATAAATGGTGCATGGCCTGTTTTTTCTAAAATTAATTGTTCCAGGTTAGAAAATATTTTTTCAAATTCATTTTTTACTGATAATGGTACCAACGTATCATTTTCACCTAATACAAGCATTGTAGGGATTTCATTTTGTTTTTTACTTCTCAAATCTGTATTACTTAAAATATCCAAACCCATTTCTAATGCTTTAAAATTTGGTTCGCCACGTTCATTTAATTTATTATTTAACTCGCGTAAATCATCTCGGGCCAAATCACTGCCGCGTGTTTGTAATGATAAAAATCGCTTTAATGTTTTTTTGTAATCTGTCTTTAAATCATTAGAAAAACCATCAAATACGAATTGTTCCATTGCATTATCCCAACCGTTCTTTTTAGTAAAGCTGGGTGTTGTTGCAACCAGCACTACTTTTTCTAACGTTAAATTCTTTCTTTTTAAAATATTTTGTACTATCAACCCACCTAGAGACCAACCTATTAAACTTACAGGTTCTTCTAAATTTTTAATATATTCTTCAACAGCCTCAGTTAGCGCATCAAGGGTAAATTCATTTTTAATATCTTTACTATAACCAAAGCCAGGAAGATCTATTGCATGTGTTTGGCAGTGCTTAGAGATCAAGTCATTAAATTTCCCCCATAAGCCACCGTGCATGCCCCATCCGTGTAGAAGTACGACATTTTTGCCAGAGCCTTTTACTTCGCAATATAATTCATAAGTCACTATATAAAAGTTCCAAATAGCTACCACTTAAATAGTGATATAAAAACATTAATCAACGAGTAGGATGGATCAAGGAACAAAGTGACGGATCCATCATTTTTCGCATCTTTTGTTGGTTCCGTCACTTTGTTCCTTGAACCAACCTACATATTTTTAAAGTCCAGAGGTCATTCAATGGTGGCTTCATTCAAGACTGCTAATAATTTATCTACATGTTCTTCTGTATGCGTAGCAGAAAAAGTGATTCTTAAACGCGCCGTACCTTCCGGCACAGTGGGTGGTCGAATTGCACTGATTAGTATATTTTTTTCTAATAATTTTTCACTCAGGTTCAGGGTTTGTTCGCTTGCACCGATAACAACCGGTTGAATTGCCGTTATTGAGTCCATTAAATTTAAACCCAGTTCCTCCGCACCTTTTCTAAACTGAGTAATAAGACTCGTTAGTTTTTCTCTTCGCCATGTTTCTTCTTCTAACATCCGTAAACTTGTTCTTGTTGCTGCCGCGATAGCAGCCGGCATTGCTGTAGTAAAAATATAACTACGTGATTTTTGAATTAATGTTTCAATTAGCTCTTCACTACCTGCAACAAAAGCACCTGCAGTACCAAAGGATTTCCCTAGTGTTCCTAGCAAAACAGGCACTTGATTATTTTCAAGACCGAAGTGCTCAATGATACCTTTACCCTTCTTACCTAAAACGCCAATGCCATGAGCATCATCAATCATTAAGGTCGCATTATTTTTTGTCGCCAAATCGACCAGTGTATTTAATGGTGCAAGATCACCATCCATGCTGAATACACCATCACTAATAATAAATTTATTAGCAGCCTCAGAATCTATTAAACGCTGTTGTAAATTATTAGTATCGAGATGGGGATATCGAATTCGCTTTGCTCGTGATAGTAAAGCCGCATCTAATAAAGAGGCGTGATTCAATTTATCTTCAAATATTTCACTGTGCCGATTACATAAGGCAGAAACAACGCCAAGATTTGCCATGTAACCGGTTGAATATAATAAGGCACGTTCAGAACCGATAAAATCGGCTAGTTCTTCTTCTAATGCATGGTGCTCAGCTGTATGACCTGAAACCAGATGGGCAGAACCACTGCCAACGCCATATTGATCGGACGCTTGTTTAAAACTTTTTATAACATCAGGATGATTTGCTAAACCAAGATAATCATTACTGCAAAAAGATAAAACCTTTTTGCCATTAATGATTGGTTCAAC
>JAUVGM010000058.1 GCA_030593785.1 Gammaproteobacteria bacterium
GGTATGGGTTCAAAAGGTATTGTTGCTTCAACGGCTGCATTGGCCGTTTTATTACAAGAAGGTATCGGTAATACCATTCGAATTTCTCTCACGCCAGAACCTCATGGCGATCGTTGTAAAGAAGTAATCGTTGCGCAGGAAATTTTACAAACCATGGGCTTACGTTCCTTCACGCCTCAAGTTGTTGCATGTCCCGGTTGTGGCCGTACCTCAAGCACTTACTTTCAAACATTGGCGCAAGACATTCAAAGTTATCTTCGCAATAAAATGCCAGAATGGCATGAGACGCACCCGGGCGTAGAAGATATGAATGTTGCTGTCATGGGTTGTGTTGTGAATGGCCCGGGTGAAAGTAAACATGCCAATATTGGAATTAGTTTACCTGGCACAGGTGAAAAACCAGTCGCGCCAGTTTATGTTGATGGTGAAAAAACAGTGACTCTAAAAGGTGACAATATTGCTGAAGAGTTTCAGAAAATTGTTGAAGAGTATGTTGCTACTAATTATAAAAGTTAATTTGTTATTGCCATAGCGAATTTTCTTTCATTATCTTTTCTAGCATATCCTGATAGTCGCGAATGTTTTTCACATAGCTCACCGGCTCAAGGCCTCGAGCATAACCATGTTTTAAGTTTTTATAATATTTTTTCTTTGTGAGTAAAGGCAGAACTTCTGACAACTCCTGCCATTGGTCAGGATTTTTACCCAGCTCTTTTGCCAGTTTACGCGCATCCCAAATATGCCCCATTCCTACATTATAAGCAGCCAAGGCTAACCAGGTACGATCTGGTCCTGTTACCGTGTCAGGCAATCGTTTTCGCAGTTTATATAAATAGTTCGCGCCACCCATAATACTAGAGGCTGGATCTAACCGATTTTTAATTCCTAATTCTTTAGCCGTCGTTCGCGTTAACATCATCAGGCCGCGGACACCTGTTGGACTTTTTGCATTTGCACGCCAGTGTGATTCTTGATATGCCTGTGCAGCTAACAACGTCCAGCTCACTTTATATTTTGCCGCTGCACTTTTAAAAATGCCTTGATACTTTGGTAAGTGAGATTTTATTTTTCGTTGATAAGCACGAACATCAACATAATCGAAGTTTTCAATATAACCATAATAACGGTGCATCACTTCATCAAGCTTGCCACTGTCCACATAATCGTCAAACCAGTCTTCCAGTTCATCCTGTAGTGCTTCGTCAGCATCTGACATTACCCAGGCCAGAGGTTCAGGTTCGCTCATATCAAAGCGAACAGATAGCTCAGGAAAATAACGACGGTTTATTGAAACTATATTAGAGTCCGCAATAGTACAGTCAATTTTCTTTTGCGATACCTGTTCTAATAATGTTTCGGTATCAGTGTCGTCAACTTCCTCCCATTCAACTTCCGGGTGAAGATTTTTAATCTTTTTTAACTGATCAACATAGCTGCTATTAGTGGATACTTTAATATTGATGCCAACTAAATCTTCAATTTTCTTTGGACGTTTGCCTCCGCGTCGACAAACAAGTTGTTGTGATACGACCTGATAGGTAGGACCAAAGAGAAAGTTTTCTTCACGGCTTTCAGTATGTGTTAAGCCTGCCGCCGCTATATCACCGTAACCTTCCTTTAATGCAGCAAATAAATCAGAAACATCTTCCTTTGTGATAAAACGAACTTTAACACCAATAAAGTCGGCAAAGGATTTGGCCATTTCATATTCAACGCCCAAATAACCTTCGCGCGACTCATAATAGGTTGTCGCTGCATTACGTGATAATACAACTAACTCCCCTTTTTCTTTTATTTTATCTAAACGATCGCTTCCGTTTGAACATGAAACCAACATTACAACAACAGCAATAAGCGAGAGACGACGTAACATGTAAACTCCTAATTATTTAACAACATTACGAAAGAGTTTATCGCTCCATTGATAAAAGCTCATTCCTAATATAATCAAGCCAGTGCCTAACCAAACACTTACATTTAAAACTTCATTATTTAAAGCATACCCTAAAAACAGAGCAACAACAGGTGTTATCAAAGTAATCAACGACACACGGCTGACATCAACATGTTTTAAAATATAAAAAAACATGACAAAACCTAAAACAGATCCAAATAATCCTAAATATACTATCGACCCAAGACCACGTTGGCTGAAGTTTTCAGGCCATGTTCCTTGCAAAATAAACCACGTTAATAAATATAAGGGTACGCTAACTAACAAACCGCCATGCGTAATCTCAAGTGCAGTTAAATGAATGTCGAGTTTTTTAAACCAGACACTGCTCCATGAATGTAGCAATACCGACAAACACACTGCTGCCATACCAATAACCGCATGATTACCGAGTTGTACACCCTGGCTAAAGATAACAATTAATCCTACGACGCCAAGTATCACCCCCAATATTTTTGCAGGCGTTAAACTACGTTCATTCAACCACAGCGCAGCCATAATTCCAGTAATAATGGGGTTTAACCCAAAAATAACAGAAATAAAGCCTGAAGAAATATATTGTGAACCCCAGTACACACTTAACATGGCTCCATAAATTGCAATGCCAGCTACCAGGTATATTTTACGCGCATGCCGATCCCACGGTAAACGACGACGTGATAGCAACATAATTAACACACTGCTAAATAATAAGCCGATCAACATCCGTGCAGTTACACCAAACAAAAATCCGGCATCACCACCACTCCATTTAATAGCAAGTGGTGTCGTAGACCAGATAATTATTACCCCGATGTACGCAAGTGGAACTGACATTTGGATTCTCCATTTCTTTACACAACAAAACTATTTTCTTTAAATAGCCTAAAACAAAAAAGGCCACAGTTCTTTTGAAACTGTGGCCCTTAGAAAAATATTTTATCGCTTAAACTTACTTAATAATTTTTTCCATTTGCACACAGTCTAAATGCCACGCTAGTTTGCGTGCCACTCGAATCACTGGTTTGTGCATTGAAATTATCATGCGGGCGAGTCTGCGCTTTGTTTTATAAACTGTCAACAGATAAGTCTAAACCGTTTATTGAATATAGAAATAATCCCAACTTGTATCACTTATTTTTTCTAACACTTGTAACAAATGAGAAGTGGGTAAAGCTTCTTGTGGATAAATGCCATGCACGCTAATAAAAAAACGACCACAGCCTGCTGTGTTCTTCCAGTCATATTCCGAGAGATGAGATTCAACGCCACATTTATCACAAGAGTACTTCATTGTTTCAGGCAGTAAATTCCAATTGGCATGGCGATGACGGCAATGTGGACAACGGGATATTAAATGATCGCTTCCCGGAATAAATTCAACTGCACTTTTTATTTCTTCAATTTCAATATGACAAAATCCTGTGGATTCCGGATGTTCAGCTATAGGTTCAAGCTCAATTGCCGGTGCACATCCCATAAAGGTCACTAAACTTAAAAATGAATCTCCAATCAAATAATGTTCACCTGTTACAGAATCGGGGCTTTGCCATTTCTCACCCAGAAAACCAGTTTTCTGCAAAGCACAGACAAGATCAGAAGTGCTGGCGGGAACATATTCTGGATTTTTCGCACAAAAAACTAGCTTTGGCATACAAGTACTCTCGACGACTTAATTAAGGCATGAATTATAAGCTAAACATTTACTAAAAAAACAAAACAGTATGACTTTTAATATTTTCCTATATTGCTAAAGGTTATTCCGTTCCGCTATCAACAGTATTTAGACGCACTAGCATAATAAAACTGTTAGAATACGCTCTCAAACCCGCCACATTTTTTACCGTTATATGGATTATCTCAAATGAGCAAAGATACATTTTCGAAAGAAGAACAGATTTTACAAGTGATGCGTAAAGTTCTTACACAAGTCGCAAAAGACACCTACACACCTACAAACTTAAAACACCCTTTATCGGAAAGTACCATTCACGGTATTCGTGATTGTTTAGGGCTCATCGCAAGTCGTGAAGCAGAGTTGGCAAAAGAGGCGGGAAGAGAAAACAACATGAAACCCAGATATGTTGATGAGCCTTCTAGCTCAGTTGTAGTTAAGCTTGATCCCAATAATTTTAAGCCAAGTAAATAGTAATAACTTATAAAACATACGTAATCTTCCGAAGCACATCTATAAGCCCACCTTAATTAATCAAAACGTCCTATTTCTCTATCAATAAGCTTATTTGATAGAGATTTTTGCCCAAATGGCAAACTTTCAACATAACATCCTCATTTTCATCATATTTTTTAAAGCATCCCCACAAAATGCCGTTAAATAGACTATAGAAAAACCTTAATTACACAAAATAATAATAAATGCACTGTGTCTATTTAGTGCATGGGAACCAGACCTATTTATGAAATGGCTTAATTTAGACAGCTTGCGTAAACGATACGCCAGTTTAACAATATTGCTGGCCATTATTATGTTTAGCTTTAGTTGGCTTGCTCAAAAGCAGATGAATAGCATTAAAAAAGATATTCATACCAATATAGAATCACGAAGTTTACTTTACCAGCAAAATCGCGAGTTCCGCAGTACGATTTCTAATTTCAGGGATTTATTGGCCAGATTTCAAATTGACCCAAAAAGCTTCCAGAACCAGGAAATTATTTCCTTAAAAATTTCACAAGCGGTCAAACAAATTGAACGCCTGGCAGAACACCCATGGATTAAAGAAAATTATGCTACAACGGCTTTTGAATTAATTTTGACCCTTCATGATTTCGATGAAATAGCCAAAAAGCTAATTAAGATACGACTAACACCAACCGATGTTTTTCCCTCGTTAAAAATTGCCAATACAAAAATGCAGCCGCTTAATGCCATTTTTGTTGAAAATATAAATTTAGCCATCAAAGAGATCGAAGACAATTACACAGCAAAAGATTATAAAGAATACCAGATGTTAATAAATTTACGCACTGAGTGGATTGTAATGGCTTCAAGTTTCAGAATGTATTTGCTAAACCAGTTAAATTCATTTCAGGAATTATTTCTTATAAACCAGTTAAACCGAATCACAGTACTTGAAGAAAATATAATATCAGCTTTAACGGTATTAGAAAAACTAAATAAAAAAGATAAACTGAATTTTACAACGTCTATTGCGCTGGATGAAATTTATCCAGCCGCTGTCCAATGGATAAAAGAATTTGAAAATGTACGAAAAATAAATGGTTCTGATAACTGGCGAACGGATACTATAATTTACCGTGACGAGCTTGAGCCAAAAATACAAAAAATTAATGCACTGCTTCACAGTCTTGATCTCGGCACTGAACGTTTTAGTGAAAATGATTTAGATACTCTTTCCAATATTGCACAACTTCAGGTTAACTCTATCTGGGCCGCATCAATAGTTGGTATATTTGTTCTATTAACAGGGTTTATTTTTCTGGTTAAACTTATTCTTAATCCCATAGCAACAGTCACACACGCCTTAAAAGATGAATCAAAAGGAATCGACACAACATTACAAACTGATTATTCCATACTCGAAACAAGAAATCTTATTACTGCATTTAAAGAAATGCGCCGACAAATCCATAGCCGCCAGGAGGAACTGGAATACCATGCATTACATGATGATTTAACCGGCCTTGCAAACAGAGCGTTACTCACAGATCGACTAGAGCAATCAATTCATAATGCAAAACAGGAAAGAAGTGCCTTTTCTGTCCTGATTATGGATCTTGACAGGTTTAAAGAAGTAAATGATACCTTGGGCCATGCAGTAGGAGACAAACTGTTACAACAAGTTGCAAAACGTCTTACTAATTTACTACGTGAAGTAGATGTGATTGTAAGATTAGGTGGTGATGAGTTTGCGGTATTATTAACGACCGCACAGGAAAAGCATGCCGAGATAATCGCTAAAAAAATAATAAACGAGTTTCATAGGGTATTTACTGTGGACAAAACTCCGCTATATATCGGTATTAGTATTGGGATTTCAGTTTATCCTGAACATGGCGCTACCGCACAAATTTTGCAGCAACGTGCTGATGTTGCAATGTATGTCGCTAAACGAAATAAAGCAGGCTATGAAATTTATGATCCAAAATATGACGAGTACAGTGTAGGAAAGCTTGCGCTCATATCCGATCTTCGTAATGCAATCGATCGCAATGAGTTGTTCATGGAATACCAACCTATCATCGATATTAAAACAGGACGTGTTATTGCTGCTGAAGCGTTGTTACGTTGGAATCATTCTCAACGCGGTAAAGTATTTCCTGACGACATTATCCCCATGGCCGAACAAACCGGGTTAATTAACCCCATTACATACTGGATCATCGACACAACCGCAAAATATAATAAACGGCTTAAGGCTAATGGTATCGATCTTAAAATCGCAATAAATTTGTCAGTATATAACTTACAGGAAAGTGATTTTGTCGAGAATATCATTGCAATATATGAACATAATGACATAGCTGCCTCAAATTTCATTATGGAAGTCACTGAAAGTGTCATGATGACTAACCCGAAAAAATCCATTGATGTATTAAAACGGATTGATGAATTGGGTATTGAAATTGCCGTTGATGATTTTGGCACAGGATATTCATCACTCGCATACCTAAAACAGCTCCCCTTATCTAAACTAAAGATTGATAAATCTTTTATTATGGATATGATTGAAGATGACAATGATGCCATGATTGTTCGCTCAACCATTGACCTTGCACATAATCTGGGTATGCAAGTGGTTGCTGAAGGTATCGAAGAAAAAGAAATGTTAGAACTGCTGCAGATCCTGGGCTGTGAATTTGGACAAGGATATTATATGAGTCGTCCAATAAGTGAGGATGATTTTGAAAAATGGACACTTAAAGAAAATACTAAAACTCATGATAGACATGGACAACAATAAAATCAGAGAACGGCTGCATGACTTGATCCTGGAACATAAGGATCTTGATGATGCCTTGATTCTCATGAAAGAGAAACCTTTTGTCGATGAGTTACAAATAAAACGCATAAAAAAACGCAAGCTAAAATTAAAAGATGAAATAAAATTATTAGAAAGTAAGCTTATTCCGGATATTGAAGCATAAATACACAAATGGTTAATATGTCTTATGAATAATAGAGATTCAAATCGCCTAGGGTTAGTAATCGATATCAAAGTTATCTTTGATGATGCGAGTGAACATATACTTAAATCTCGCAATATTAGCGATCATGGCGTTTTTCTTGAGCATGAAGAAAACCCATTAAATTTCATTGTAGGCCAGCGAGTAGTACTTCAGGTATGTTCACAACTTGGTGATGAGCCACCACCTCCGGTTACTGCGGAAATAGCACGTATTACCAGTGAAGGTGTCGGACTTCGGTTTATATTATAATTTCCCTGCTTATATTATAATCACCCTCCTCACAACCATTAAAGAACCACCTCAAATGAATTCAAATATAAAATCGTCAGCCGAACTTTTTGTTGCTACCGGATGCTCTCACTGCCCTGTTGTATTAACGGAACTAACTGAACAATTAAAAAAAGGGCAGCTTTCTTCATTACAGGTTACCAATATTGCTGTTGATAATGATAAAGCAGCTGAATTAGGTATTCGAAGTGTGCCGTGGTTTTCTTTATCCAACGAAAATTCATACATGGTGTTTGCTGGAGATCATTCTCCCAAGGAAATCAAAAAATGGCTTGCCACTTTACATACAAAAAATGCCATGCTCGATTATATAGAGGAATATCTTACTAATGGACAGTTAATGTCTATTGCTCAAGCGATTCAAATTAAGCCAGAAATGTTTAAGCATATAATTAACATGCTTGAAGATGATGAAACGAGCATGAATATTCGTATTGGTCTCGATGCATTAATAGAAAACTTTTCTGCCAGTAACATTTTACGACAACATACGGCTGCACTTAAAAAAATAGCATCATCGAACAATATTCGATTACAAATTGATGCATTACATTATATTGCTCTTACCGGTGATGCGGAAAATAAAGTGTTTTTAGAAGGAATGACAACACATGAAAACAAACAGGTTAAAGACGCGGCAAATGAAGCGATTGAAACTCTAAATGATTTACTTGATTAGTGGATATCTTTAAGTGCAGCCTCTAATTTAAGTATATCAATTGGGTATGCCAGCTCAGTGTGAAATGAAAATCGTGCCCGAAGCTTTTCAAACTGATGTAGATATTCTTTTTCGTAAAAAATAATAACCTTAACGTCATCCATTTGTTGAAGTACTGCCATTAATGTTTCAAGGTTGCTCGTCCTATCTCGAAAATCGGACTGAAAGTTAAATTCTGCTACAACAACATTAAGTTTGTTGTTCTTTAAACTACGTAACGCTTTTCGCATGCTATTTACCGCTTCAACATTAAATCCTGATTTTGTATATAACTCGGTAAAATCCGGATAACCGCCAAGTTCAGTTATTGCCAGTAAACCTTTAGTATTTTTCACGCGGTTAAATCCCCCTACAAAATTAACAATAAATAATTACACAAAAAGACTTGAATTAATTGTAACACGCCACCAGACTCTATATTTCGGTGACGGATGTAATACCACTATTCCATACACCTCTTTTCACTAACTAGGAGTTATTTTATGCCCTACTTCGTTTACAAAATTGCACCTGGTGTCAGTAAAATTGTAAAAAATCTTGAACCTCTTGATGATTTCGAGAAATTTAAAGAAGCAAAGAATTTTGCTAAAGAAAAACGACAACAGGATGATGCTGATGCAGGCAATGTTTATAAAATAATTTTTGCTGAAAATAGCATTGATGCAGAAGAAAAATTACAAGAGCAACGTGAAGAATCCATTGTGCGCGAATGGGAAAAGTAGTTCATTTGAAATAGCGATAATGGATGAAGATAAATACAGAGAAACCTACCGTTCAGTTAACCCTCTGCAATGCCCGTTTGAAAAAACGTTAACTTCACGCCGCTGCGTTTGCGATGAGATGGACAAAATTCATCTTGCTGATCGTGAATGTGTTGGGTGTAAAGATAAGCAGAGCTGGCAAAACTGCCGAGATTTTCTTGAATTGTTACGCAACAATGCAAAATTTGCACTAAAGCTAACTGAAATAGAAGGTCCATTACCCCACGGTAAAGAAATTAAAGTACAAAACGGCAGTGTGCTCGGACTACAAAAATTATTTAACCCTGAAAGTGAAAGTAAACCTAATATCTCTCAGTTATTAAACCAGACTCTGGACAAATATAAGTTATTTGAAAATCTTCCTCTCGATCAACTCATGCAATCTATTGTTAATTTTAAAGCAAGAGCAACAAGAAAAGATAAAAAATAACACATATAATACGTTTTCACGGATAACGAGAAGTTAAAGAACAAGATTAAAATTAACGAGAAAGCGGAATTCACACGTAGTGAATGAGCATTTAGAGTTGATTTTAAACGCAGTAATTTAGCTTCTCGTTATTCGTGAAAGGGGATTAGGGATTTTTGTGCCAATCGTATGAACAGTCGAGATGCTTTCTAATCTCAACAATACCTTCCAGACCATTCTCAACAATAATTTGTAATGGGATTTGATTGTTTAACTTTTTGCTACGTTGGCGAATCCATATTTTC
>JAUVGM010000097.1 GCA_030593785.1 Gammaproteobacteria bacterium
AACCGGTGCCAATGCCGTAGCGACCAGGGCAGAGAGCGAAGATATTTTGACGATTTTTGCCATGAACAACCACGTTCCAGCGGTTGCCAGTCCAATCCACCAGGAAAACCCGAACATCACGCCCAGCATGGTGGCAACGCCTTTACCGCCTTTAAACTGAAAAAAGACAGGGTAAAGATGGCCGAGAAAAGCTGCTATTCCGACAAGTGCAAGTGTCAGCACACTTACATCGAAAAAATATTTAACAATCAGCACGGGAATTAAGCCTTTTATCATGTCGCCTGCCAGGGTAATAGCAGCGGCTTTTTTGCCACCAAAGCGTAATACATTGGTCGCACCCGGGTTTCCAGAACCTTCACCACGCGGATCAGGCAGCCCCATAATTTTGCAAACAATAATGGCTGAAGAGAGTGAGCCAATTAAATAAGAGGCAAAAATAAGAATGTATTCGAGAATGTCCAATTGTATATTCATGGCGTAAAGGTACAAGATTTTGAGGCTCTTCGACAGGGGGAGGTGATAAATAAGAGGCACATTATGCTGGGTATGTGTTTATTTAATTAAATTAAACCTAAACTCTGTTTTTAATCTGCCCTTAAACAATGTATCAATTAATAAGGAGTTTGAGTCTTGTTTAACCTGAAATCCTGGTTGCTGTTCAGGCGTGCCATAATTGAATTTAAGTTTTGGAATATAGTGAATATTTAATTTTAAATGATATGGAAAATAACCATCCAGAAATTTTCGATGATATGGACCATTTATTAAACTAAATGATTTATCGTCATTTTGATAAAAATTTCGAGCGTTGGCGCCAATGCATAGTGTTGCACCTTTAGTGACATCTTTTAGAAAAACTTTATTACCGGATACTTTGGCAAGTTTAATATTTTTACTTGATAGTACCTTAAGATTTTTTATTAAATTTTTTCTATATACCACCGCGGTGCGATGGATGGGATCGAGGTTAGAGTAGCATTGAGTTAATTTTGTCCAACCATTATCAATGCTATTTTGGTCAACAAAAATATTGATTACAGAGTGAAAAATATTTTTCGTGGTTTTTGGCGTGAGAAAAATAAGTTGACCATCATTTACTTTGCTGGTGGGAAGTTCGTCATCTGAATTGAACCATTTTTCTATTTCTGCAGGGCTTAGATATTCTTTTGCTAACAAAGCGGGTGAGAAAAAAAGTGAGAAAATAAATAAAAATATTATTGATACATGGGAATTATTTTTATTCATATTTACCCCTCCCTTAATTCCAGGAAAAATGTGTATTTATACAACTATGTAGATAGTAATATAGCATTTATCTTTTTGTATTGATGCTGTATCTTTGCGCCCATGGATATTATTTTTCTTAACGATTTAAAAATTGAAACCATCATAGGCATTTATGATTGGGAGCGTGAAACCAAACAGACCATCAGTCTGGATTTGGAAATGGCAACCGATATCAGCAAAGCGGCTGAAACCGATGATATTGAAAACACACTTGATTACAAAGCCGTTTCAAAACGGTTAATTAGCTTTGTTGAAGAAAGTGAATTTTTATTGGTTGAACGTTTAGCCGAAGAGTGCACACAAATTATTCTTAATGAATTTAATGTGCCCTGGGTACGTTTAAAATTGAATAAAGGTGAGGCTGTTAGTGGTGCAAGTGGCGTTGGTATTCTTATTGAACGCGGTAATAAGCCCGCGGTGTTATAAAATAGGCGCATGACTAAAATATATATCAGTATTGGCAGTAATATTGATGCCGAAAATAATATCCGTATTGCGATTAATGCCTTACAGGATCATTACGGCAAACTTATTCTTTCATCCGTATATGAAAGTGAAGCCGTGGGTTTCGATGGTGATAATTTTTTAAACTTAGTGGCGGGCTTAAATACGGATGAAGATGTCCATACCGTTGCCGCTACCTTAAGAAAAATAGAAGATGATAATGGCCGTGATCGAAGCGTTCCTCGTTTTTCACCCAGAACGGTAGATTTGGATTTATTGCTTTTTGATGACTTGATTTTAAAAGAAGAGGGTTTAGAGTTACCGCGTGATGAAATCACAAAAAATGCCTTTGTTTTATTGCCTCTTGAAGAAATCGCACCACAATTAATTCATCCGTTAACGGGCAATACCATGTGTGATCATTGGATGAACTTTGATCAAGACTCGCAAAAACTATGGCCTATTGAGTTTAAGCTAAATTAGAAATACCAATTTTATGCATTCAAACTACGGCCACCGTCTACTGCAATTATTTGTCCGGTAACATAATCCGCATCTTTAATTAAATATAAAATTGTTTTGGATATGTCATTAGGTTCACCCTGACGTTTTAAGAAAGTGCGTGAGACAATACGTTGTTTAGCAACTTCATCAAGATTTTCTGGCCAGAGTATGGCGCCAGGTGCTACTGCATTTACTCTAATCTCCGGTCCAAGTTCACAGGCTAATGATTTAGTCATCATGACTAATCCTGCTTTCGCCATGCTGTATATGGGGAATGTTTTTAACGGGCGCTCGGCATGAATATCTACAATATTAATAATGCAGCCATTGGTTTTTTTTAAATGGGGAGTAGCGGCTTGCGACAAAAAGAACGGGGCTTTAAGATTTGAGCCAAGAAGGTCATCCCATTGATCTTCAGTTGCTTTCCCCATTTTCGTTGGATAAAAACTTGTTGCATTATTAATTAAAACATCCAGTCGTCCCCAGGCTTTTACTGACTCTTCAATTAATGCCGACAATCCATTGGTGATATGTAAGTCAGCCTGAATAAGGATGACCGAGTTTTCTCGTTTATCATTGAGTTCCTTTTGTAAGGCCTGAGCTTGCTCACGAGAACCGCGGTAATGCAAAACAATGTTCATACCATTTTGGTGTAATAATTTTGCTGTTGTGGCACCAATACGGTGAGCGGCACCGGTAATTAATACAACTTTGGTATTATCTGAGTTGTTATTATTAGACAGATTGTCAGACATACTGTGTTATCCTTTGAAACTTCTTAATTCAGGAATACTGGATTTTTACTGTAACACAAGCAATTAGGTCTAGTCCGTTTTCATGTCCTCCAATTCATTTTCAGAAAAACTTTATCAGTCTGCTTGTGACTCTAAAGACTTACCTGCGCCGGGTGATTTAGCTCAGCAGCATAGTGAAAAATTAATAACATTGATTAAATCTGAAATTGATAAAAATAATGGCGCGATTTCATTTTCGCGCTATATGGAACTTGCTCTTTATGCTCCTGGGCTAGGCTATTATGCGGCAGGCAGTACAAAGTTGGGTGAAGAGGGTGATTTTATTACTGCTCCGGAAATCTCGCCTTTATTTTCTCAAACTTTAGCAAATGCAATTTTACCTGCATTAAATGAAGAAGATATTATTCTTGAGGTAGGTGCAGGTCGTGGCCGTATGGCGGCAGATATTTTAGTTTATTTAAAACAGCAAAATAAATTACCAAGAGAATATTGGATTCTTGAGCTCAGCGCAGATTTACGTCAACGCCAAAGAACGACTATAGAGGAAACCGTTCCTGAGCTTTTGGAAAAAGTAAGATGGTTAGATGAATTGCCTGAGAATTTTTCAGGTATTGTTCTGGCAAATGAATTACTCGATGCCATGCCAGTACAGTTATTTCAAAAAACTGAAAATGATATCAACGATGTTAATGTTACATGGCTAAATAATAAATTTGAGTTTCAGGTAACTTCGAGTTTTGATGTTCGACTCATTAGTCGGGTAAAAGATATTGAATCGGAACTAAACCGGGAATTCAACGTCGGTTATATTTCTGAAATTAATTTTGCAGCAGAAGATTGGATTAAGAGCATTGCCGAACGATTGCAACAGGGAATTATAATCTTGCTTGATTATGGTTTCCCACGCCATGAGTATTATCATGAGCAACGGAATCAAGGCACTTTAATGTGTCATTATCGACATCGTAGTCACCCGGATGCTTTTGTTTATCCAGGGTTACAGGATATAACGGCGCATGTAGATTTTACCTCGATGGCGGATGCCGCACTTGAAGCGAACTTACAAGTTATCGGTTACACCAATCAGGTGAGTTTTTTAATGGGAGCAGGTTTACTCGAGCTTGCAAATTTAGAGAATGAATCAGAGACGAAACAACAAATGGAAACAGCTTCACAAATTAAAAAACTAACTCTGCCACATGAAATGGGTGAGTTATTTAAAGTAATTGGCTTTAGTAAAAAATGTGATATTTCTTTACCCGCATTTGAGTTTAGAGACTTACGCGAATATCTATAAATAAGGAATAAAGATGCTTTTTTGGCAAATAGTTGTATTGGCTTTGGTGCAAGGCTTAACCGAGTTTTTACCGGTATCGAGTTCAGCACACTTAATTCTTGTTCCTGTTTTGAGTGATTGGCCTGATCAAGGTTTAGCTTTTGATGTGGTAATGCATCTTGGTACTCTCACAGCTGTTATCTGGTATTTTAGAAAAGATGTCGCACGGTTAACAATAGACTGGACACAGTCATGTGTAAAAAAACAAACAGTGGGTGAGAGTCGTTTAGCCTGGATTGTTCTTCTTGCTACCATTCCTGTCGGTGCAGCAGGTTTATTGCTAAATGATTTTGTGGATGATGTGTTGCGTTCACCTATAATTATTGCATGGGCAACGATAGGCTTTGGTTTATTATTAGGGCTTTCAGATTATGTTGGTAAAAACAAAATAAGATATGCTGAAAATAAATTAAGCTGGAAAAACGGAATTATGATTGGCTTTGCACAGGCGCTGGCGCTTATTCCTGGAACTTCCCGTTCAGGCATTACTATGACTGCAGGGTTGTTTGCCGGTTTAACCCGACAAGGGGCAGCACGTTTTTCATTCTTATTATCAATCCCAACCATTTTAATGGCCGGTGGATATAAAACATTAAAGCTCATTCAAGAAGGTAACGGGGTAGACTGGTTATCACTGGGCATAGGTTATTTTTTATCTGCTGTTTCAGCCTATGTATGTATTCATTACTTCCTTAAAATGTTGGAACGAATTGGTATGACACCATTTGTTCTTTATCGTGTAACTCAAGGCACAATATTATTATATCTTTTTTCTTAATATCTTAATGTTACGATACTTTAAAGTATGGCTGAGTATTGGCTGGTTACTGGTAATAATGATGTGTTATGTATCCTTAACATCAACGCCACCTGAATTTCATATTGAATTTAAATATATCGATAAGGTAGGTCATTTTTTTGCTTATTTTATTTTAATGGCCTGGTTTTCCCAATTATACAAATTACCTCGTGCTCGATTATTTTATGTTTTATTTTTCATAACGATGGGAATAATTTTAGAAATATTGCAAGGTTTAGGCGGCGTGCGTTTGTTTGAATATAATGACATGCTAGCGAACAGTTTGGGTGTTGCCGCAGCATGGACTATAACTAAAAAGCGCTTCAATAATTTTTTGTTATCTTTTGAAACGCAGTTGAGACGTTAACTAAGTTTAACTTAGAAAAATAGCATGTAGGTCGGCTCTTTAGGCCGACGCAAGGATATAGCATAAAGACAAAGGTAAATTGATTTATCCTGATATAGGAAAAACAATGACGGTTGTTGTTTTGAATAAATTGTCGGCCTAAAGTTTCCGCTCCTGCTAACGCCCCTTACCTACGTCCATGTAGGTAAAGCCCGACCTACATATTATTTAATCAATTGGTTTGGCGATGAGATCATGATCCGTTGCTGCAACTATCTTAACATCAACAAAATCACCAAGTTGCACATCTTCAAACCCATCTAAGATGACTTCACCATCAATTTCCGGTGCGTCCGCTTTTGACCTTGCCAGTGTTAATCCTTCTTCTCCATAACTGTCGACCAGTACAGTCATTGTTTGTCCGATTTTTTTCTGTAATTTGTCAGCACTGATTTGAGCTTGTAAATGCATAAAGCGTTCAAGGCGTTCCTGTTGTATTTCTTCAGGAACAAAGTTACCCAGTTCATTGGCTTTAGCGCCTTCTACCGGAGAGTATGCAAAGGCACCGACACGATCGAGTTGGGCTTCTTGCAGAAAGTCGAGCAGTATTTCAAATTCATCTTCAGTTTCTCCGGGAAAACCAACTATAAAGGTTGAACGCAAAGTAATATCAGGGCAGATAGTGCGCCAGTTTTTAATCCGTTCAATGGTTTTATCAATTTTACCCGGGCGTTTCATTGCTTTCAGAATTCGTGGGCTGGCGTGTTGTAATGGAATATCGAGATAAGGAAGAATTTTTCCTTCTGCCATTAATGGAATAACGTCATCAACATGAGGATAAGGATAAACGTAATGTAAACGAACCCAGGCACCAAGATCACCAAGTGCATTAGCGAGCTCGGTCATGTGTGTTTTGATGGTACGTCCGCCCCAGAAGCCAGTGCGGTATTTAACATCTACGCCATAAGCACTTGTGTCCTGAGAAATGACGAGCAGTTCTTTTACACCAGCGTTTACCAGGTTTTCAGCCTCTTGCATGACATCACCTACATCACGGCTCACTAAATCGCCACGTAAAGAAGGAATGATGCAAAATGTACAACGATGATTACAGCCTTCAGATATTTTTAAGTAGGCGTAATGTTTTGGTGTAAGTTTAATTCCTGCATTCGGAACCAGGTCTGAAAATGGATCATGTGGTTTAGGTAAATGATCATGCACGACTTGCATAACTTCAGCTGCCGCGTGTGGTCCTGTAACTGCAAGTACATTGGGGTAGGCAGTTTCAATAACACCTTCTTTAGCGCCAAGGCAGCCAGTAACGATTACTTTGCCATTTTCTGCTAATGCTTCACCAATCGCATCCATTGATTCTTCAACCGCTGAATCAATAAAACCACAGGTATTAACAACAACAAGTTGAGCATCTTCATAACTGTTAGTTATTTCATAACCTTCAGCGCGAAGTTGAGTAACGATATGTTCTGAGTCAACAAGTGCCTTTGGACAACCAAGACTAATAAAACCAACTTTAGGTGCAGATTTCGACATGATATTTACTTAATGGGTAAAGTTTGTAAAAAGGTAAGAAGATCGATTTGTTCTTCTAAGTTTATAATTTTGTTCATGTTCGGCATGGGTTTTCCATTAACAAATGTATTTGGATTACCATTGCGAAATTTATGAATAGTTTCAACAGGGTTTTCTGTCGCAACCGTTCCTATAAATTCTGGATTTAAAGCCGTTTTGAAATTGAACTTTCGTCCATCATTTCCATGACATTCTTTACATGCTTTATTAAAAATTATTTCACCACGTTTTTTATTGCCATTTGCAAGAAGTGTTTCCTTATTAAGGTAACGTGCAATATCTACTTGTCCATTTTTAATAAAATTGGCTAGCTGAGCAAGAGCTGCATCAGGCATTACTTTGTCATAACCGTGAATTTTATTTTTCAGAATGGCAACAATCTCTTTGTCACTCATAGTTACTGCATTGCGGATGCCTTTAATGCCTGTTTTATGGCTTCCTTTACTATAAGCACCTTGATTGCCTTTATAGTCCCAGCCATGGCATTCTTTACAACGCCAGCTTGCAGAGCCTTGTTTTTTAGCCGTTGCCGGGTATGCCGGGTGGGTCGTTTTAGGTTTTTCTAATTTAAGTTCTTTCCACCATTTATCATAAATGCGACCACCTTCAGCAATGGCATTAGCCTTTTTAGCATCAATTAGAACGTCATCATTGTTTGCGTATGTTGCGAATGATGACAGGCTAAAAATTATAAATAGTATTTTTGATTTCATTTTATAATCCTTTCCTCTATGCAGCTTTCATTTGATTATATTGAGCAATAGAAATAATTTTTTGTTGTTTTTCATCCCAAAGAATAAATTTAAATT
>JAUVGM010000047.1 GCA_030593785.1 Gammaproteobacteria bacterium
GTAATTGTTCAGGCGAAATAACTTCGTTCATTGCGGTGATGCGTAAATCGTCTGTTTTATACTTCATACTCATAGCTTACTACTTAATTTAAATGTTGTTTCATAAATACTGCAGCACGTTGTACTGCATCTTTTGATGCCAAGTCATCGGCAAACGTTCTGACATTTTCAGGTCTAAAATCAAAACCACGCCCTACACCCGGGTAAATAATAACACGAGCATCACGGCCTTTTTCACGTAATGACTTTATGCCAGATTCAATCACACGGCGACGCTGATATTGCTCTTCATCACCAATAAATACCAGCATTGGTATTTTCATTTGATCGACTTCTGCTGCATATCCGTAAACTTGCAATGCTTCTGGTGCATTAGGATCCTGCAAGTGCGGATAATATGACACATAACAAGCCACATCCTGAATTTGGCGTTTAAACGTTGTTGCTACTTTTAAAGTGTAATATCCACCACGTGTATGCGAATACAAGCAGGCTTTTTTACTGCTGATGTCTTTGCGTGCCAGTAAAACCGTTAAACCTTTGTTAACGTCTTTTTCCAGCTCATAATCATGCTCAATCGGGTGAGTCCCCATAAAATGTGCTTTGTAGATATCTGGAGCGAGCACAACAAACCCTTGAGCAGCGATACATTTTACATGGCGTTGGATCAATTCATCCAGACCACGACGACCATGCTGGAATAAAACCGCTGGAAATTTTCCCTTTCTCTTTGGTCGGACAATCATCACGGGGACGTCAATACCGTTACTGTCGTAACTGCTCCACTCCACCTTTAAATCATAATTCTTCGGTGTTGAAATTTTACCCTCATTCCACCAGGCATCACTCCACCACCAGCTATTATCCAACTTTTCTTCATGCGCACTCAGGCTAAGTGGTTGCAGTAAAAAGCCGGCACTTAGAATAAATATAAATAAAGGAAAATTTTTCAGCATTTTAGTCCCAAATCCCAACGCGTAGGGTTATTAGCCCGTCTGCAAAAAGTCGGTTATTTTACTCCAGCTTTTCGCCAAATACCTAATAAATTAGGCAATAAGCACGTCAATACTGGATATTTAGATAAAAAAGAGGGAATGGAGATTTTTAGAGGTAATCTAATAAATACAACTTTTAAGCAGGGCAGCCTACCAAATTACTGATTTTGTCCAAAAATAAGCTTTCATTTATAGGTTTGGAGAAAAATCCGCTCAAGCCGAAGGACTCAGCATTTTTAGCAGTTATTTTTTTACTGTAACCAGTGATTAATAAAACAGGAAGGCTAGGTCTAACTTTTAATATTGCCTGTGCAATTTCGACCCCCGTCAGGCCAGGCATAACTTGATCGGTAATAATCAAATCAAAATCATCAGCATGATCATGAAAATATTCCAGGGCAGCAAAAGGTTCATTTTTGATAACGACATCATAACTTTCAGCCTCGAGCAATGCGCCTAGATACTCTGAAACAAGCTCATCATCATCAACCACTAAAATATTACGTCGTGCAACATCCTTAACTGACAAAACACATACCTGTACATTAATTATTTTCGGTTAGTCTATACCCTTTATTTTGAATCGTCTTCATGAAAGGACAAAATTTACAAAGTTTACTATTAGTCACAAAGGTATGTGCACTAAGGGTAATTACTAATAAACAATTATTATAATATTATTTATTCATTAATCAGGCATGCTACAAATATGTTTATGCACGTTTTTTAGTAGGACGTTTTTTCCTGATTTTTTTATTTGTTAATTTATGTTCACCCGTATGTTTTGTTACAAACGGTTTAGAACGACGCTTCTTTTTATTTTCATCTTTATCAAAAGTACCTTTAGGCTGAAAGCTTGGTATTAGATGGCGTTTGCCATTCCCAATTAAATCAGCACGTCCTAGTTCTTTTAATGCTTCACGCAGGATTGGCCAGTTACGTGGATCGTGATAACGTAAAAATGCTTTATGTAAACGCCTCACTTTTAAATTTTTTGCAATAAATAAATCTTCACTACTATGAGTTACTCGCTTCAACGGATTCTTACCCGAGTAATACATTGCGCTCGCTGTTGCCATTGGTGAAGGTATAAATGTTTGTACTTGATCTGCACGAAAACCATTCTTCTTCAGCCAGATAGCAAGGTTCATCATATCTTCATTCGTCGTGCCGGGATGCGCTGCTATAAAGTAAGGAATGAGGTACTGTTCCTTGCCTGCTTTTTTTGTTGCTGCTTCAAACATTTCTTTAAAACGATCATAGGTTCCAATACCCGGCTTCATCATTTTCGATAAAGTATTTTCTTCGGTATGTTCAGGCGCAATTTTTAAATAGCCACCAACATGATGCGCCACAAGTTCTTCTACATATTCAGGTGATTCAACCGCAAGGTCATATCGCACACCAGAACCTATTAATACTTTTTTAACGCCGGGCAGTTTACGTGCACGCTTATATAAACTAACTAATGGTGAATGATCCGTGCCCAGGTTTTGACATATACCCGGATAAACACAAGAAGGTTTACGGCATGCCGCTTCAATTTCACGACTCTTACAAGCAAGCCGATACATATTTGCTGTTGGCCCACCAAGGTCTGAAATAATTCCGGTAAAACCAGGGACGGTATCTCGAATAGTTTCGATCTCCTGAATTATAGAATCTTCAGAACGGTTTTGAATAATACGACCTTCATGTTCAGTGATGGAACAAAAAGTACAACCACCAAAACACCCTCTCATTATATTGATCGAAAAACGGATCATTTCATAAGCAGGGATTTTTTTATTTTCATAACTTGTATGTGGCACCCGGGTATAAGGTAATTCATACAAGAGATCCATTTCTTTAGTTGTTAAAGGAAGTGGTGGTGGGTTTAACCAAACATCACGTTTACCATAACGTTGTACCAATGCACGCGCATTACCCGGGTTTGTTTCGAGATGTAATATACGTGAAGTATGCGCATACAATACTTTGTCATTTAAAACCTGCTCGTACGATGGCAAACGAATATAACTGGTTGCTCGATCAAATTTTTCTATACGAGAGATACGTTCTTTATTTAACTCTTTTTTATTTAAGGCTGGTTGGAAATCGACAATAGCCTCATAGGGATTATTTTCACCCGAATCATTATTTGATGAGGTTTCTGCATAAGGATTTTTCGCTTTATCAACCTTACCTATTTCATCAATATGTGTTGAATCTATTTCACTCCAGCCTTCGGGGAATTCTTTACGTATAAAACCTGTGCCGCGAATATCAGTAATGTCACGTATATTTTCTCTGGCTGCCAAACGATGTGCAATTTCAACAACCTGACGCTCACCATTACCAAACACTAACATGTCGGCTTTTGAGTCCATCAAAATGGAACGCTTAACTTTATCCGACCAATAATCGTAATGTGCAATTCGTCTTAAAGATGCTTCAATGCCGCCAATTACAATCGGCACATCATTAAAGGCCTCGCGTGCTCGTTGTGCATAAACGACAACAGAATGATCTGGACGCTTACCGCCTTCCGCATCAGCTGTATAAGCATCATCTGAGCGAATACGACGATCAGCGGTATAGCGATTGATCATGGAATCCATATTGCCGGCAGTCACACCAAAAAATAAATTTGGCTTACCTAAAATTTTGAAAGCTTCGGCACTTTTCCAGTCAGGTTGCGAAATAATTCCTACGCGAAAACCCTGCGCTTCTAATAAACGACCAATCAAAGCCATACCAAAGCTCGGATGATCAACATATGCGTCACCCGTTACAAGAATAATATCGCAGCTGTCCCAGCCTAAATCATCCATTTCAGCTTTGGACATAGGTAAGACAGAAGCAATCCCAAAGCGCTTAGCCCAGAACTGACGATATGAAAAAAGGTTTTTAGCAAATTCCATGATGATTTGAAGGGTTGTTAACCAGAAGAAACAATAATCAATTATAACCCAGGGTCCGTCGATCTTTAACATGAAAATGTAAAAAGACTGTCATAAAGCTGTAATAACTTAAGCTTACATTTCTCACTATATTCATTAATAGGAGATTTCTTGTGTCACGTTATAAACTTAAAAGTATTGAAAAAGTCACCGCACCTGAGAGAGCAACAAGTCTTAGATGGTATAAATTTATAATTGCGAATAACAACAACACAATTACAAGTTTACGTGCTGGCTCAGAAAGAGAAATACGTTTGTTGCTGCTGAATCAGTAAAAAGATTAAACGAAAAATATCTTACCCATATTGATTTCAAAATTCATAAACCTGTCTATGAAATCAATTTCGCATCCCATCTCTAATGCTTTATTTCATCAATTAAATAATATTATTCATGAAACTGTAACAAAACAAATGCAGAATAATATAAACATTCTAAATAGGAGATTTTTATGAAAAAAGAAGAATCAAATCCAGTCGAATTATGGCGCTGGAAAATGATTAGAAAAGTAGCTGATTATATAAATGAGCCTGATGATATTACAATGTCAGAATTAAAAGCGATGATTGAGAGCTATCGCAACTATCATGATATAAAAGGTTATGTAGTTTCTAACTTTAATTAACCACAAGTTTTCTTGTGGTTAATTTCACCTCAAATCAAATTTATTACTTCGTCCCTGCAAGCAATTATCTTTAACCAGTATTTCAAGGTAGCCATCAAAGTTCGGCATGGCAAAACCCTGTTCGTTATTTTTTCGAATATATAATTCCAGTAAATTATCAATCACACCAGAATATATCTTCATCACACGAGCCTTTCGTAATATTTTAATTTCATTGCCAGCATCCTTATCTTTTGAACATGCTAAATAATAAAAAAGCACCATGACATTTTTTGAATTAATATCTAATTCTCCCAAGGCACCATAAACATGATGTTGTGGTGGAAATATAGGTGCAACCATTCTTAATATTTGCACCACTACTTTATTGCTCAGTGTAATATTTAGATCCTGTTCTTTACTCAATAAAACTACAAAATCCAGCAGTAACATGACTTTTAATTTTACCCGCCCAACATAATCTGAAAATTTGGCAAAGTATTTATCTGGTGATATTAAATAAGCCGCCGTTAACCAATATAATCGTGTTTTCTCATTTAACATTTCATCATGTTCTAAAGCATGCTCACAAATGGTTAAAAACTCATTCATGTCGCTGTATTTAAATGCAAGATATAACAGTTGCGATAATGTTTTCGCTTTACATTGAGTCCAGCTTTCTAATAACGGTAAAATACAATTTTGAATAACTTCGATGTCAGGATGATCTCCTAATACAAGATTTCTTCCGGGAAGATAGGTTGTTTTATTTTTTAACATCGCTACCCAGTATTGAGAAATGGCAGGCAAAACTTTTTCCTTATGCTCAGAAAATAAATACTCAAACCAGATATCTGAGTAACCTGACTTATTCGAAAAGTGAAAAGCAATCGCTTTCTCAATAACATCCACATCAAGATTATTAATGTTGCTAAAAGATTTTTTTGCAAGAAGGTCAAGTCCTGCCAGGATCACATATCCTTCTGCAAATTCTTTTTTACTCGCTGCCGCATGACCTATCTCAGTAACTGATGGCAAATCAGATTGACCTAAGCATGCTAAGAAACCAGCAAAGACACTTTCTGCCAGTTCAAAGTTAGCAAGTAATTTAACTTTTTCTTTTGGTTCTAACTTATTATCTATGACATAGAACATGCCCAAATAAGCTTTTGCAAATGGAATCAAAGCCTGAATATTCTCACCTGTTTTAATTGATGCAACCTGTGGCAACAAAAGTTCATCATTCTCTTTACGAGTTAACTCAAAATCCAAAACAAATAACCTTTGTTTTTAATGGTACATACATTGGTTAATTATTACATATATTCATATGTATCTGTTTATTCTTAATTTTTTTAACTATTATTGATGTTTAATTTTCCTGTTAAAAAAGGATTTAAAATGTCACATAAAAGGCTTATCTCATTTTATTTCGCTTCCATTTGTTATTTAATTTTTTTAAATACTGCCTCCGCCGAACGTATTAAAATACCCAAAGGCGAATTCTTAATGGGTTGTTCAACAAATGACCCGAACTGTGACAAAGATGAAGGCCCCGTTGGTGGAACAAAAGTCTTCGTGCCACTTTTTTATATTGATAAATATGAAGTCTCTGTTGCTGAGTATAAACAATGCCTTAACGATAAAAGTTGCGGTCGACCAAAAGACTTCAAACGTAACAAATATTGTAATCTTGATGGACCAAAACGCGAAAACCACCCTATTAACTGTGTTGACTGGCAACATGCCAATCAATATTGCATATGGAAAGGAGGACGTTTACCCGTTGAGGCAGAATGGGAAAAAGCCGCCAGGGCAGGAACTCATACACGTTATCCATGGGGAGATAACGTCTCCTGTAAAAATGCGATTCTTGATGACGGGAAAACAACGGGATCTGTAAAAGGTGAGCATGATGGCTGCGGTGACGATCGCACATGGAGCCAAGGCAAACGTAAAGCCAATGCGTTTGGTTTATTCGACATGCATGGCAATGCCGGAGAATGGATTCAAAACTGGTATGCAAAGGATGCTATTACAAAATATTACGCAAAGGGTATACTTACTTCTCCAGAGAACGGTGTAAGAAAATTGGTACGTGGCGGTTCCTGGGATGAAAATCGTGAGAATTTAAGAAGCTCATTTCGTAACGTTAAACTTCCGAATAGCGGAAAAGGTGTTTATGGCTCAATCGGTTTTCGCTGTGTCCATGATAAACATGGATAAACACGATAAATAAGACAAACAATTTCAATATATTAAGAGAGTTATAATGTCCTTACCAAATTTTAAATTAATCAGTTTTCCAATATGTCCTTATGTTCAACGCGCTATGATTATTCTTAAAGAAAAAAATATTCCATTTGAAGCTGAATATATTAATTTAATGGAACCCCCGGTCTGGTTTCATGACATTTCACCTCTAGGAAAAGTGCCGGTATTGCTTGTTGATGAAAAGCCTCTTTTTGAATCTATGGTTATTTGTGACTACCTGGATGAAATTACCGAAGGTTCTCTTTATCCGTCTAATATATTTGAAAAAGCACAAAACCGTTCATGGATAGAATTTGGTAATGATATATTAAGTACAACATTTGATTTTCTTCGCACCGATGATCAAAAAAAGTTCAATCTCTGTATAGAAACATTAACGGATCGTTTTGAAATACTCGAGGAAGAATTCACTAATGGTGATTATTTTAATGACGCAGATTTTTCTATAATCGATGCTGTTTATGCACCTATTTTCCGTTATCACAAACGTATTGAAGAGTATAAAGATTATGGTATTTTTGATGATGCACCGAATGTAAAAGCATGGGGTGAGCGTTTACTGGAAAGACCATCCGTTATTAATTCAATTCCAGACAATTATAGTGAAGCTCTTAAAAAATTCTTAACCAATCAAAATTCAATTTTGGGTAATTTACTAATAGCAGCATAAACCGAAATACCGGAGTCGATATTTATTCTAGTGATTCTTTATAAAAAGAATGGCATGGTAAGAATAAATATTGACTCCGGTACCTTTTTATTAAGAACAGAAATAAGAGTAAAAATATGTCTGTACCCTCGCAACTAGAAGACCTGCTTTCAATAATTAATCTTTTAGCCGGTGCGGCTCAGGCTGGCTCAAAAGGTATTGTCGCTCAGGCAGCCTTAAATGTGGTGCTTGCTTCAGAAGCGGTTGTGAGATCTCGAAAAATGGAACTGGATCAGTCCATTCAGGATGCGAGCATGGACGCGTTGAATGATGCGCAAAAAGCGTTATTTGGTGCGTCCAATGTGGAAGGAGCGATGGCAGAAGCCAAACAAGATATTATTGATAATCATCAAAACGTCTATAACCCGCACAAGTCATAAAAAAAGGCCGGTAACTTTTTAATTAAGGTACCGGAGTCAAAGCTGAATTTGAGAATTAATTTTTTTAAAAGAAAATATATACAATAGCGATTGTATTGATGTAAAAATTTGACTCCGGTACCCGCTGGTAAAACTTATACCGCTTGAGGTAAACCAATTTCCAGGCCACTACCGGCCCATGCAATCATGCCACCACGTAAGTTAAAAACATTGTCATAACCTTGTTGCTGCATAAACATGCACGCTTGTGCAGAACGAGCGCCACTACGGCAAACCATAACCAACTTTTCATCACGCTTAAACTCATTAATACGTAACGGAATGATGTGCATAGGCAAAGCCTCAGCACCCGGGATAGTACCGCTATTCAATTCAGCCGGTTGACGAATATCAATGACACGAATTGTCTCACCGTTTTCTCTCAATTCCGCTAGTTCTGAAACTTCAATTTCGTTGATTAGACTCATGTTTTTCACTCAAAAATAAGATAATGGGCGCAGTATATTAGTAAAAACTGATATTTCAAGCATTTATCACCTTTTCCATGAGCTTAAGCACACAATTAGCTCATATTGCGTGATTTAAGGTAAAATACGCCCATTATTAAGCCTTATCTGGATATTTATCTTCATGGTTAGCCGCCAACACCGTAACAAACAAGAAGAGCGCTACCGCACTGCTATGCGGCGCTACAAAAAAGACCGACAACGAAATGTGATGGCCAAGCCAGGAAAACACGCATTTATCCTCATTCTGGATCACCTTCAGGCAGGCTTTAATGTACCGAAAATTTTTCGTTCAGCAGAGGCATTTGGTGCGCATGAAATTCATTTAATCAATGTTGAGCCCTTTGATCCTGCGCCTGCAAAAGGGGCATTTCGTAAGGTGCCAGCAAAATTTTTCGACAATATTTCAGATTGTTTTGAAGAATTAAAAAGACGGGGTTATCACTTATTTACTTTAGAAGCTGACAAGGGAAAAATATTATACGAAAAAAAATTACCGGAAAAGTGTGCCTTTATTTTAGGTAATGAAGATAGTGGTATTAGTTTTGAATATTCATCCTACCCAAATGTTGAATGTCTTAGCATTCCCCACTTTGGTCAAACTGAAAGTCTGAATGTTAGTATTGCTGCATCAATCGTTATGTATGAATACATATCTCAATTTAGTATTAAAAAATAATTAAACTATTATTCTTCCATCCAATTAAGTGCTAGTTCTAACTTTCTAAAGGTATTAATCGTAATAGGACGATCATTACTCCAACCTTCATAAACCCGATTCATGCCATATGCTAAATCGTCACTTGCAACCAGAGCTAACTTATAACTTATGCCACTCTTATCAAAGGCCTTACGGGCATATTCACTAACTTTACGCGTTTCTTCTGAACTCATATCAACTTTTGTACCATCATCACAAACCCAGATCGCGTTCATCCCAGGCTGATATTTTGGATGACTTACAGTATTTTCAATCGTTTTTAAGATTGATTCTAAATTTACAACTTCACTAAAATGATGAATGATTAAATTCTTTTTCTCATCAACTTCGGTACTAACCGTCATAGCTACACCTAACTATTAACAAATATTTTATCCAATATTACAAAATACTCTTCGAAGTGCAAATGTATTTTTTTTCCTGATTAAATTTAAAATGTGTTTCTATTTGCAACAAATCACTCCATTATTACAAATTCAAAAATTATTTTTTCCATAGGCACACCATGAAATTTAAACTCTTAAGTATTGGGCAAAAATTCGAGTATCAAGATGAAGTGTATGTAAAAACATCTCCCATCGTCGCCAGTAATGTTAAAACCGGACATAACAAAATGATTCCTCGTTACGCTGTACTTACGTTATTAGATAACAGCGGTGAAAATATTCAAGCCTCATCAAAAGAACCTGTTATCGCAGAAGATATACTTAATCATTTTAATCTGTTTTATGAAAAATGTATTGCAACACTTGAGAAGAATGGTGTTCTTGTCCCGATTATAAACGATGAATTAGATAAAGCGCGGGACGAATTCACAACACATCTGACTTAAAAATATAAACTCCACGCATAAAAAAAGCCTACAATCCTGTAGGCTTTTTTACGTAAGGAATTAAATCTTAAGCTATTAAATCATCCGCAACATGATATTTTGGATCTTCCATTACGTTGACTTCAACTAAATCACCTGCATTTTTTAATAACTCTCTACACTCTGGACTCAAATGACGTAAGTGTAATGTCTTACCTGCCTTAATATATTTTTCAGCAAGGTTATCTATAGCTTCAATAGCGGAATGATCGGCTACACGTGAATTTTGAAATTCAATAATAACTTCCTGTGGATCCTCTTGCGGGTTAAACAGTTCCATAAAGCTCTTTACTGAACCAAAAAATAAAGGTCCATTTAGCTCATAAATACGGATACC
>JAUVGM010000173.1 GCA_030593785.1 Gammaproteobacteria bacterium
GGTCATAGATATAGAAGGACAAGACTTGCGCTATAACGAGATTACTGAGGCGATATCAAATATGGGGGGCACTGTTCATAGTATTGATGAAGTAGAAGTTGAGAGTGGACAGAAATAAATGATCGATTGCCTTGACGGATGTTATGTTTGAGAAACTGAGTTTATTATTCAAGATTGGCCGTGCAAATGGTATTGCGCGACGCTACTTTATTGTTAACGGCTTTGATGGCGCACTGACTATGCTCGGTTTGATCATGGGTTTTTATGTGAGTGAACACGTTAATATGCCGGTTGTTGTGAATGCGTGTCTAGGTGCAGCAATTGCACTGGGAATGAGTGGTTTGACCAGCGCCTATATCAGTGAAGCGGCAGAGAAGAAAAAAGAACTTCGTCAACTCGAAGAAGCAATGGTAAAAGACCTGAGCGATTCTGCCTATGGACAAGCAACGCGTCTGTTACCTTTTGTTATCGCATTGATTAACGGTCTTGCACCGTTGATAATTTCTTTAATTATTATCTTACCACTATGGGCAACCAGCTTTGCTTTACTTATACCATTAGCACCATTGGAAACAGCATTACTGATGGCATTAGCGATGATGTTTCTGCTTGGTGTTTTTCTTGGACGAATTAGCAATACTTTTTGGTTATGGGCGGGTTTACGAACATTATTAATTGCTGCAGCCACGGCAGGATTAATTTTTTTGTTAAGTCCTCATGGGTAATAAGAATAACGTTATAACAGGTAGGATAGATCAAGGAACAACGTGATCGATCCATCATTTTTCGTTGGTTCCGTCACTTTGTTCCTTGAACCAACCTACTTAACTACGCTTAGCGATTATTATTCCAGCGGCGGTTCTTTTGCTGAAAAAAGATATTTTTCTTTTTTTATCTATACTTAATTAATGTTTTCCAGATTAATATCTTGTTTTTTACTCATCTCGCTCCTTTCGGGCTGCGCTGTTGCTGAGGGCATGGACAATATTATGAAATTGGAAGAGAGAGTATGTGGCGTGAAAGAGCCTTTTATTTTTTGGCTTTGGAGTAGTTCGGCGGGTCAGCCTAACTCCAAGCGTCTGGTCGGTCTAAATAATGTTAAAGATATTGCGTATAAAACAAAGGATGGAAGAACATTACGTGGATACCAACTTATCGCGAATGAAACAAAACCGACACAAGTAAATAATGCGAAAGGCTTTCTGCTGGTGCTACAGGGGAATGCCATATTAGCCGATCAGATTCTTACTGATTTTACTCGCTACGCACAGGCGGGTTATGACGTTTATATTTATGACTATCGTGGATATGGGCGTTCTGAAGGTAAACGGCGACTCAAGGCAATGGTCAGTGATGTTAAGGAAATTATAAATTTTCTCAGCACAAAGTCATATAAAAAACGACTTGTTTATGCCATGTCATTTGGCGGTATCCTGTTACTTAACGGAACAGATGCGCATATTAAATTAGATAAGGTGATTATTGATTCAACACCGAGCCGGTTATCTAATTATGGTTGTCCAAAGGATTATGATCCGATAACTCATTTACCAAAAGAGTGTAGTAATTATATGTTTATCACAGGTCAACGTGACCGTGTTGTGACAACCAGGATGGCAAAAGATATGGTGAAAAAGGCACAGCAGTGTCGTGCGACGATAATCAGTGATGCTGAGTTTGCTCATCCATTCATGGATGCTAATTTTTCAGTTCATCAACGACGCATGAAAATCATTGAGCAATTTTTGTTGGAATAAATGGGCTCAGAGCCCTTTTCTAGAGATTATCGATGAAGTTCGTATGTTACACCGAGTGGGACCAACTACCAGAGAGTGCTAATGCTTTCTTTTCTCTTTATTTCACGGGTTTAGCTGGTGTTTTGTTATTCTGGCTTGATGAATAACCTGCTTTTTTCCCTTTTGAACGGTCATTAAGATCATCGGCGATTTTATTAGCGTGTTCTGTCACTTGCTTTAATGTTCCCATCGTTAGGCCTTTAATTTCTGATGAACCTTGTCCGACTACATATTGGTACCAGTTATCTCCGACCATGCCATCAGGTGTGCTGATTTTTTCGATATTCATTACATTGAACTTGCGTTTAATGACTTCATCATTGATAGGAGCAGGCTCACTAATCTCAGTATCAACTTCTTCAACAGGTCTTATATTATCTTTTTTCTCAAACATTTTTTTTACCAATTTTTTAATCATAAATAAGCACTATTAATTATTACGTTGATACCGAAGTATTCAACTCAAAAGACAAGATAGAAACTATTTAAAGGGTATTCGTGGCTTACCAAGAGGGGGTTCTGTGAAGAAAGGCACCGATCAGAGCGAGTCGTATTTATGAACTAAAAACAGTGTAACAGATTTTAAGTCGACTCATTGAGCTTATATTCTCTAATGTAGAGGCAACATAAGTCTAAACAGCGTAATAAAGTGATTATTATCAGTATTTATCTTAATAAACGTCGATTTAGCTTGTAATACTCATTTTCAACCATATACTAGGCGTGTGTATTATTGTTGATTAAACAGCAGGTATTACACAACAATACATTTCACCTAGGTTCTTGTCAGTAGCATTCTGTATTTTCTCCTGTAAATTATCTCCGTAAGATTTGTAACACACTATTTATTTTTTATACTTTAATGAGGTAATTATTATTATGGCTACAGGAACTGTTAAATGGTTTAACGATGCTAAAGGTTTTGGTTTTATCACTCCAGATGATGGTAGTGCGGATGTTTTTGCACACTTTTCAGCTATCGCGAGCGAAGGTTTTCGTTCACTTGCTGAAGGTCAACAAGTAACGTTTGATACTGAGTCTGGTCCAAAAGGCCCACAGGCTACAAATATTAAAGTTTAATCTTTAGTTAGCTTGTACTCTATAAAAACCCTGCGACATGTCGCGGGGTTTTTTATTTTTAAAACACGTAAAATTAATAAATGGGGGCAGAACCCTTTTCCAGAGATTATCGATGAAGTTCGTATGTTACGCCGAGTGGGACCAACTACCAGAGAGTGCTAATGTACTCTTTGCACTTAATGAACCGCTGCGCGTTTCGTCAGTATTACCTCAACGTGCTCCGCACGTTCTGGCATCGCTTAATGAACCGCTGCGCGTTTCGTCAGCATTACCTCAACGTGCTCCGCACGTTCTGGCATCGCAGAGAGATAGTATCTTTTTCTCACGTCCGTGGTTTGAGAATCTGACTGCCGTTGGGCTTGATGATGATCATTCTATGGTGTTGGCCTGCGTGGTGGCAGAGAACAAAGTGATGGCAATCCTGCCTTTGATGAAGTGTGCTGGAAATACCTGGTACTCCCTCAAGCACCGATATACTTCTCTTTATAGCCTTTTACTTACCGACCATGATCAACTTGAGGTTCAACAACAGGTTCTCGCTTGCCTGAGTCAGGGTTTAAGTCAGTTGCCGATTAAAGCATTTCTATTGGAGCCGGTTGCCGACAATGACAGCAACTTAAACGACTTCCAAAGTTTTATGGAAACGGCTGGATTTAGCTGTGATCGCACTTTTCGGCACTATAACTGGATCTATCGCGTGCAGGAGCAGTCATATCAGGACTATATGGCAGCTCGTCCTGCCAAACTACGTAATACTATCTCCCGTAAGAAGCGTAAACTTGAACGTGAACACGGTTATGAAATTCGTCTTTTTACGGGTGATGAAGTGCCGCAAAAGATGTCCGATTACTATGCGGTCTACAACTCTAGCTGGAAGGCGAATGAACAGTATGCTGATTTTCTGGATGGCATGGTGCTTGGCTTTTCGAAACAGGGTTGGTCTAGGCTCGCGGTTCTTTATATAAAAGGTAAGCCCGCTGCTGCACAACTCTGGTTTGTATCGCATGGCAAAGCGAACATATTCAGGCTGTCGTATGACGAAGCATGGAAGAAGTATTCACCGGGTTCAATATTGACCAGTTACTTGATGGAGTACGTGATCGATACTGATAAGGTGGAGGAGATTGATTTTCTGACAGGTAACGATGCTTACAAGCAGGACTGGATGTCTGATCGCAGGGAACGTTTCGTGTTGAGTTGTGTTAAAAGTGTAAAGCCAAGAGGCAGGTTCGAACTGTTTATCGAATCGATAAAGAGTATGCTGAAAAAATATTTGAAATAAATGGGGTCAGAGAATAATTGTTTCTAATATTAAATAATAATGTTATCTACGCTAAATTTTGATCAAAATAAAACTATGATTATTTTTAAAAATAAAATCGTTGAAATAAAATATATAGCGATTGCTCTTGTATCATTAATTGCCATCATCGGCGTTATGACTTTAGATCCTATCGAGCAAGATCTGACTTATCATCTATTTAAAGATCAAAGAACTATTTTTAGTATTTCTAATTTTTGGAATGTCATCACTAATCTGCCATTCCTATTGGTTGGTGTCTTCGGGCTGCACAGTATTTTTCGTTCACACCGAATCAGTTTGATTAATGAAATGAAAACAGCTTATTTATTGTTTTTTTCAGGGGTTTCGCTGGTTGCATTTGGTTCAGGCTATTATCATTTATCACCGGGAAACGAGACATTGGTTTGGGATCGTCTACCCATGACGTTTGCTTTTATGGCTTTATTATCAATAATAATTGGGGAATTTATATCATCTCAACTGGGTAAGTTGGCCCTTTGGCCATTAGTTATATTTGGTGTATTTTCCGTATTTTACTGGCATATCACGGAAAGCAAAGGTGAAGGTGATTTAAGGTTATATCTGTTAGTCCAGTTTCTTCCCTTGTTGTTAATACCTTTAATACTATTATTGTTTAAACCAAGATTTACACATACAAGAGGCTATTGGCTTTTGTTGTTAGCCTATGTTTTTTCAAAGGTATTCGAGTATTTTGATGAAGCAGTTCAGAATAGTTTTTTTATGTTAAGCGGGCATTCTATTAAACACCTTATTGCTGCACTGGGTGTATTTTTTCTGTTAAAGGCTTATAACAATAGAGAGGCAATTTAAAAAAATTGGGGTTAGAGCCCTTTATATTTTCGCAAAGGTAAATACATGAATCTTTTACCATATAGTCCAAGCAATATTGAAGAAATTAAACAACTATTCACTAAGGTGTTTTCAGACTCAGAAGGGCAGTCAGAAGGCTTGTTAATAGGAAACTTGGTTTATGATTTAATGACTGGCACGTATGTTCAAGATCTTTATGGGTTTGTTGCTATTGAAAATGAGAAAATCATCGGTAGTATATTTTTTACCAGGTTGACGTTTGAAAGTGAGGTTAATGCTTTTATTTTATCTCCAGTCGCTATACATACTGATTACCAGGGAAAAGGGTTTGGTCAGAAGTTAATTAACTTTGGCATTCACCACTTAAAAGAAAACGGAGTAGAGTTAGTCTTTACCTATGGTGATCCTAAGTTTTACTCGAAAGTCGGTTTTAGCCTCATTACCGAAAAATTAGTAAAAGCCCCCTTTGCATTAACATACCCGGAAGGTTGGCTTGGACAATCATTGGTTGGTGATGAAATTGAACCCATTACAGGTGATTCGTATTGCGTAAATGCACTTAATAAATCTGAATATTGGTAGAAAATTTTATAAGCATATTTAATTAAAGAAAATTAAAAATAAATGGGGTCAGAGCCCTTTAAATTCACATATATTATCAAACAAAGAAATGAAGATGGCAGCGAGTAGAAATAAAGATTTCACTACAGACCGAGTGACAACTATTCTGTTGTGGGGAATACCTCACATTGTCTTTTTT
>JAUVGM010000312.1 GCA_030593785.1 Gammaproteobacteria bacterium
AAAAAACCTAAGTCTCTTTTATGATACGATGCTTTGCATTAATAAAATCAGCATGCGAAACATAAATTAAATCGGAAATTTTCCTTACCATCAGTTCTTCATACGGATCTAAATGATTATCCGCATAAGCCACTGCCCATAAATTTTCGATCACTTTTATTTTTTGCTCTTGTGAAAAGTCCTTAGCAATAAGACTTGTAAACTCATGCAATCCTACAGCCTGTTTTGCTTCATCATGCGCTAATTCGAACAAGTCACTGGTTTCTATACTTGATAGCGAAAATATTTGTTGCAGTTTGTTCTTTAAAATCTTTTCTTCTGAATCATGCTTTTTGCCATCGGTCAGCATCATTTCAACCATTAATGCAGCCGTAGCCAGACGTAACGGGTGTTCAGGATCTTGTGGTTCAACCACATTAATTTTTTCTTCAAAGAATTTTTTAATTGCTTTTAACATTAATTTTCTACACCTAAAAATAATCTTTTAAACTTATTAAAGTTACTCAATTCACTGTTTTAAATCACTAGTCGCTTATTTCCTGTAATACCACCCACCCCACTTCACACTCGCCTGATTCTGTCGCTACATAAGCCGAATCGCCTGTGATGCTGACCGATATATCCATCGTTCGCTGCACCAGCGCTGCGAGCGCCTGAATATCTTCCCATTCAAATTTGAATACAGAAGCCTTTAACTGACTAATTTTATTCTGTGACTGACTCCACCAAACATCAGACTTTGAATTAAAACTGTATACCTTAACTTCATTAGCCAGCCGAGTTGCTTTTTTTATTCTATCAACAGAGGGTTCGCCAACTTCAATCCATAATGCAGTTTGCTCGTCATACGTACGCACCCATAAATCAGGCTCGTCTATGTCACTCAACCCTTTGGTAAAAGTAAGGTGTTCCTGAGCATTAATACAATAAGCTAACACTCGAACCATCATACGTTCTATAGTTTCAGAAGGATGTTGAGCAAGTGTTAAGTTCAGCGTGTCGTAATAATCACGATTGAGATCAGATAATGAAATTCTAAATTTATAAATAGTGGGTTTAATTGCCATTGAATAGTTATACCTTATTTTTATTATTATGACTATTTTACAATAAACGATTCAATATCTCTGCACTATCATGCCTGGGATTATTAACAGCAAGTGAAATCGGGTACATCTCGATATCTGACTCCACATAAGGCACAAGTAACGTTTGTAAATAATCGGTGTCTTTCGATTCTAACCAATCATCAAATACATCCGGTTTAAGTATCACCGGCATACGTTCATGAATCGGTAACATAAATGAACTGGCCTCACAGGTAATAATAGAACAAGACTCCACTCTATCCCCTTCACCATCATCCCAGTGATCCCACAAGCCTGCAAACACTAACGGCGTGTCATGTACGTGTTTAATGTAATAAGGTTGTTTACCGTTTTCTTCATGCCACTCATAAAAACCATCAACCGGAATTAAACAACGATGACGACGAAACGGTGCACGATAAGCCGGTTTAGTCGCAACCGTTTCAGCCCGCGCATTAATCATACTAAACCGTTTATCTAAACCCTTCGACCAGGAAGGCACTAATCCCCAGTGTAAGGGAACAAGTTCTTTATTACCTTCAAGTGATACTCGACAAGCCAAGACATCCGAGTTGGGTGAAACATTATAACGAGGAGGAAAAGATAACTCGGACGCCAGACCAAAAAGCGCAGCATAATCTTGAGGAGAAGAACTTTGTGAAAATCGGCCGCACATTTATTTATTAACCTTACTCACTCTGTAAGCCATGACTGTTTTTTTGCTTAGTGCCAATACGTTCATATTCCGCAATCACCTGTGCACCTAACAAAAGAATAATTGATGCCGCTTCTAAACTCACCAGGATAATAATCGAGGTGGTAAAAGCACCATAGATCACATTAACCAGGGATAACGTTGAGAAATACCACACTAAAAAATGTCGCATCAACTCCCATAATAGTGCTGCCGTGATTCCTCCAATCAATGCATGCTGTACTGACAAGCGCCCCACTGGCATTACCAGGTAGAGAGATGTCAGTAATATAATCTCACCGCTAACGCCGAGTAGATAAATCAAAATAGTTTCCATATAGCTCAGTGACCACTGGTGACCAAACAAGACGAGCGACTCTAACTTTAACGAATGTAAAAACCCACTGACCATACTCACCAACAGTAATCCAAGAGCTAATAATAAAATGTAAATATACGGAATGATGGCTGAAACAACAAAACGACGGCGTTTAATATAAAACCGATGAAAAAAGATCACCGACATGGCATTTTCCAGAGCGGTAAAGGCAAATGAACTGAAAAACAACATTAAGGCAAAGCCTAACACGCCAATCACTTTCCAGTTTTGAAGAAATACTTCAACTTGATTGACCACCACATCAACCTGCCCCGGTGTCACTATGACCAGGTATTCACGCAACACTTCGAGTAATTCTTGCGGCTCCTGGAATTGCGACAACATTACCAAAATCAGTGCCATCATAGGAATCATCGACAACAAGGTATAATAGGCAATCGCACCCGATAACAAGAAGCCCTGGTTGGCACGAAAGCCATTGAAAACCTGCTTAATAAATTGAAGCGGATTATTCAGCACCAAGTGTGTACGAGAAGAAGACATCAGCGACCTTATGTTATCTTAATTAGCGTTATATTAATTAGTATTCTATTTTCACTTTAAAAGCTTGTTATTTTTCGTTTAGTTAATAGACCTATAGTTCTTGTTTTTTCCTGGTAAAAACATACAGCAGACCCAAGCCAGTCCATAATAAACCAATAGCTAACCATTGCCAAAAAGCGAAGCTTAACCAAATCGGTATGCCCTTCTCCCGCCAATTGGTATCCACCCAACCCACATCGCGCTGCTCAAGATAAAGCCACAACGCGCCAATGCCAATGGCGACCAACGGACTCAAGATCAGTAACACAGGAAATATACTGCTTTTCTTACAATGCATGAGCTGCAGCAGCAAACCAATAATACCAACATACAGACCCAATAAAGTAAAAAGCGCGAGGATTTCATGCGCATTGTAAATCCAATGCGACAAATCGTAAATGAGCAGCCTTTCCGCACCCAGCAAGAAGCCAC
>JAUVGM010000237.1 GCA_030593785.1 Gammaproteobacteria bacterium
TTGTGCGTGGAACTGTTTTTATGACTTCGCCTGTAAGCGGGTCGAAATAACTGATCTTCTCAACTTCATCATCAAACATTTCAACTCTAACAGCATCTTTTTCTGAATCAGCAGGGAAAATATCAATCACTTCGCCCCGTACGCGAAAGGTGCCACGTTTTAATTCGGTATCATTTCGGGTGTATTGCAGCGCAGTTAGCTTTTGTAGAATTTTACGCTGACCTATTTCTTCTCCACGATTAAGAATCAAAACCATTTCAAGGTAAGCCGAGGGATCACCCAGACCATAAATAGCGGATACAGTCGCAATAGTGATGGTATCTTTTCGTTCTAATAATGCTTTAGTGGCAGATAAACGCATTTGCTCAATGTGCTCATTAATAGCAGCATCTTTTTCGATAAAGGTATCCGAAGCAGGAACATAGGCTTCAGGCTGATAATAATCGTAATAAGAAACAAAATATTCCACCGCATTATTGGGGAAAAATTCTTTCATCTCACCATATAACTGAGCTGCCAGTGTTTTGTTATGCGCCATGATCAAGGTCGGGCGTTGTAATTCCTGAATGACATTGGCCACGGTGAAGGTTTTACCTGATCCGGTCACCCCCAATAAGGTCATGCCAGATTCGCCAGCCTTTAAACCTTCTACCAATGCGGAAATTGCCTCGGGTTGATCGCCTGCAGGTTTATAATCTGATGTGAGTTGGAAAGGTTTGTTCATTTATATCTCTATTACGAATGTCATTGCGAGCACAGCGCGGCAATCTCAAGAAAAATGTAACAAACTTGGAGATTGCTTCGTCATACTTCCTCGGCAACTGCTCCATGCGTTGCTCTACCTCCTGCGTCCATGCAGTCGTCACAATGACAGGGCTAAATTAATCTGTAACCATCAAAATTATTCGGGACTAGGCCCTGCCAATTTAGTTAAAAAATATGATCTTATTTAAAGTTTGCAGTATATTACACGTCTTTAGATATACATGTTTAGAAACAGATATGTGGAGATTACTAAGTTGGATTTCAAGCTATCAGATCGCGTACAACGCATTAAACCTTCCCCTACTTTGGCAATTACTGCGCGTGCAGCCGAATTACGTGCAGCCGGTAAAGATATTATTGGTTTAGGTGCTGGCGAGCCCGATTTTGATACCCCCGAGCATATCAAACAAGCTGCGGTTAAAGCCATTGCCGATGGATTCACTAAATATACCGCCGTTGATGGTACTGCCAGTCTCAAGCAAGCCATTATCGACAAATTTTTGCGTGATAATCAGCTGAATTACACACCCAATCAGATCCTTGTTTCCTGTGGCGGCAAACAAAGCTTTTTCAATCTCACTCAAGCACTTTTGAATGAAGGTGATGAGGTCATTATTCCTGCACCTTACTGGGTTTCTTACCCTGATATGGTTTTATTGGCAGATGGTAAGCCGATCATAGTCGAAGCAGACATAAAGCAAAGCTTTAAAATTACTCCAGAACAACTTGAAGCGGCGATTACAAATAAAACACGTCTGGTGGTTTTAAATAGCCCATCTAACCCCTCCGGTATCGCTTATAGCCAACAAGAATTGGCGGCACTTGGACAAGTTTTACTCAAACACCCACATGTTTTAGTGGCTACTGATGATATGTATGAGCATATTCTCTGGGCGGATGAACCTTTCTCTAATATTGTGATGGCCTGCCCTGAACTCTATGAACAGACCATTGTTTTGAATGGTGTTTCTAAAGCCTACTCAATGACAGGTTGGCGTATTGGTTATGCTGCGGGTCCGGAAAGCCTGATAAAAGCAATGAAAAAAGTGCAATCACAAAGTACATCTAACCCAACCTCTATTTCTCAGGTTGCTGCAGAAGCCGCGTTGAATGGTGATCAATCTTGCTTAAAGCCCATGCTAAGTGCATTTAAAGAACGTCATGAATATGTGTATAACCGATTGAACTCCATTGAAGGAATAACTTGTCTACCATCAGATGGCACTTTTTATTCTTTTCCCGATATACGTGGTTTTATCGACAAGCTCGATGGTGTGAATAATGATTTGGAACTCTCTGAGTACCTGATTGAAAAAGCAGGTGTTGCGCTAGTACCTGGCTCTGCCTTTGGTTCGCCTGGTTATATCCGAATCTCATTTGCAACGAGTCTGGATGTGTTAAAAGATGCACTGGATAGGATCGAAAAGGTTGTTTCTTAATATTGTAGGTCAGCCTTTAGGCTGACGGTACGACATAACAAAGCCAGCTCGCTCTTCATTAAAAGACCAGCCATTCGATGATGTTCCAGTACCGCGTCGGCCTGAAGGCCGACCTACAAAAAATCAGTAGAATTTAAAGTAGGTCAGAATCATAGTGCCCCACACCTGAAAAATATGAGAGGGTATTCATTCTGACGGTGTAACATGAAGAAACCATATAACTCTTTGTTAAATATGTGTTATTTGAGAATAACGGTTGATATTTCAGCACCGCGTTGGACTGAAGTCCAACCTACAAAAATCGAAAGCATATACTAAGTTAAAATTTGTAGGACAATCCCTACAAAAAGTGACCGAAGATCCCTACAAATAATCGCTTCCAACTTTTAGCTATTTTGCATATTGTATTACCTACAAGGACGTGGGGGGTGACATGGATGTCCTTACTTATTGTTCTAGCCATGGACTGGCTGGAGCAGCAAATTTAGGCATGATGCTTAGTTACATTACCTGCAAGGAAGTGGGGTTAACATGGATGTTAGAAAATATTGTCCCGGCCAAGGATTTGGCTGGGACAAACCTCTTTATAGAAGTTGTGGTTTTACTTTAATAGAGTTACTCATTACTCTATCCGTCGCATCAATACTCGCTCTTACTGCGCTTCCGAATCTCTCTGCTCTTATTGCCCAGGAAAGAAGTACCGTCCTAACAAACAGTCTGGCTCATGCTCTTGCTTATGCCCGAACTGAAGCAATCACAAAAAATATGACCATTCTTACCTGTCAAAGCAATAACGGCAGTGAATGCAACCAATCAGCAAATTGGCACAATGGTTGGATTACTTTTGTCGACATAAACAAAAACCGACAAAGAGATTCTAATGAAACACTACTGCATATTTTTGCAGCAGCGAATAATGGTACCCAAGCTATATTCAAAGGAAGCGGCAGAGGTATAAAATATTATATGAAATACAAGCCCTCAGGTCGTGCTTCCCCAAACGGGTCATTTCTTATTTGTAACCCTGATATTGGAGTTGGTAAAGCTCTCATTATGACTCACTCTGGTCGATTACGACTCAGCAAGAAACAAACGAATGGTTCAGCAATAACTTGTGATTAAATCACATATTTTAATGGAAACAATGTTGACCCATGGGGGGCAGATCAGTACTATACGCATCGATTCCCCAATAGCTCAGTTGGTAGAGCAAAGGACTGTTAATCCTTGTGTCCCTGGTTCGAGCCCAGGTTGGGGAGCCATATTCAAAGCCAGACTTTTTCGAAAGTCTGGCTTTTTTCGTTTTGTTGGTTCCGTCATTTCATTCCTTGAACCCACCTACCTCAGGCTTGTATCTGTAGGTTGGCTCAAGTGAAGTGGAGCCAACAATATTTTCCGGAGTCAATCTGCTTTCTTTTTTCACGTTGAGTATGAAATATATTTGGAATACAAAATATTGTCTGAAATATACCCTATTCCCGTGTACACTTTAATCAACTATCTATTTGATTATTAAGAGATACTCCCATGTTACGACTTGTTTATTTATTATTAGCATTATTCGTTATTATTTTTGGTGTTGTCTTTGCTGTGCTTAACGCGGAGAGTGTGCTGCTTAACTATTATCTCGGTTCAGTTGAATTACCTTTATCACTCGTTTTAGTTCTTGCAATGATCTTTGGTGCTTTATTAGGCATTTTTGCCAGCTTAAGTTTTATCATTGGTTCACGCCGGAGCGCTTCAAAACTTAAACGCTCAGTAGAAGTTGCAGAAAAAGAAATCGTCAACCTTAGAAATATTCCAATTAAAGATAAACATTAATTCTAATTATGCTACTTGAAACTCTTTTTCTATTATTACCTGTTGCCGCCTTATCGGGCTGGATTATGGGGCGCCGCTCGTTTACAAAAAAAGATTCAAAATATTCTGGCATCTCCCTCGATTACTTAAAAGGTTTAAACTTTTTACTCGATGAACAGCCAGATAAAGCCATTGATCTCTTTATTCAAATGCTTGAAGTTAATAATGATACGGTTGAAACTCATTTAGCCTTAGGCAGTCTTTTTAGACGACGCGGCGAAGTTGATCGCGCAATTCGTATTCACCAGAACCTGATTGCCCGCCCAACCTTATTACCGGCTCAACGTGCCCATGCATTATTTGAACTCGGCCAGGATTATATGAAAGCCGGATTATTTGATCGCGCAGAG
>JAUVGM010000069.1 GCA_030593785.1 Gammaproteobacteria bacterium
ATAAATTTTCAGCCTGTCCAGCTTCTGTTGTTCCAGGGTAAGCTTGAATAAGCTTTTCAAGTACCGCTTTCGCTTTTGAGAAGGATTTCAATTCAAATTGACTATAACCAATTTTTAATAAAGCATCAGCTCGTTTCGGACTCTTTGGATACTGATTAATTAATGTCTGATAGTCCTTAACCGCAACATCATATTTTCTTGTATGATAACTTGTTTCAGCCAACCAATATTGCGCAATGTGAGCATAACGCCCATCAGGAAAATCATTTAAAAATTGACGAAATGCCTGCGTTGCTTTTTCATATCGTAAGGCACGTAATAAATCAAATGCCTTTTGATAAGCAACCTGCTCACCTTCTTTTTTCTTTGTTGCTCGGGGTGTTTTATTAGCTTTAGCTGGTCGTTGAGTTACTTTATTATTTTCAGGTGTGGCCGTTACAGAATCAGGCTGGCGAGTTGTTCTGAACGAGGAAGCAGAACCTGAGCGTCGTTCCATTTGTAGCAGACGACGATCAATATCAATATATAAATCTCGCTGACGTTTTTTAATTTCTTCTAAACCATGTTTTTGTAATTCTATTTCACCAACCAGTCGCTGTAGCTCACTTTGCATACTTTCAACCCGAACCATAATATCAACCAAACCTTTACTGTTGACTAATCGTTCTACGCGGTTAAGGCGTTCCTCCACACTCGCTTCATTGGCAGCAATAACACTTGTACTTGCCGCACTCATTAAAAATGAAACAAGGATAACCCATGTATTTTTTTTCATATTAATAACCAGTATAAAGAATTTCTACACGACGATTTAGATTCCAGGCAGAAGCATCATGGCCTAAGGCAACCGGGCGTTCTTCACCAAAACTAATTACCTGGATTTGATTTTCAGCAACACCTTGTAATGTCATTAACTGTTTTACTGTTTTGGCACGTTTTTCACCTAATGCAATATTATATTCACGTGAGCCACGTTCATCGGCATGACCTTCCAGCACAATGGTTATATCTGAATGTGCAGCAAGAAACTCCGCATGCACTGTGACAACTTCTCTGTCTTCATCCTTAATCTGGCTACTATCAAGATCAAAATATAAGACACGCTGAGACAAAGGACTGTTTGGATCATTTAATGAACTTACGTCCATAGATTCACCAGAAGAGAACTTTGCAGTTGAATCTTCTTTGTCAGTGTATTTATTTTTCTCATCCTGAATTTCTGTAGTTGTGTCAGCAGATTTTCCACCACGCTTCTTTAGCGGACCTAAATTACAACCGGCTAATGTCACTACGACACTCAAAACAATAAAATAGCGCATTAATTTAATCACATCATGCTCCTTATATTCCTAAAATATTTTGTTAAATCTATGATGACGGATAGCGAGGGTTCAGAGAACAAGGCAAAAGATTATGAAAAAGCGGAGCTTACAATGAGTAAGTGAGCATTTTGAATAATTTTTTAACGCCGTTATCTGATTCCTCGCTATTCGTCACTTGTTAATTTTGTAGGGTGACCAAACTGGTTCTCTGACGTCTCCCTGCTTAAAACTCAATCTCTGTCTCGCCCGACCATCAACTGAAACGACTGATAATATGCCACGGAATTTTTCTTCTGTGGCATAAATAATCATACGACCATTAGGTGCAAAACTTGGAGACTCATCCAGGTTACCATTCGTTAAGACATTAAAATGTTTAGTTTCTCTTTCCAATACTGCAATTCTAAACTTTCCTTGTGTTCTGTGCACCATCGCAATATAACGACCATCATTAGAAACAGAGGCTCGAGAATTATAATTTCCTTCAAACGTTAAACGCTGTGCTCGACCTATTGGCTTATTACGGTTTAGTTTAACTTCATAAAGTTGAGGGCTACCGCCACGATCTGAAGTAAAAATTAAACCTTTACCTCCAGGTAACCATTCTGGCTCTGTATCAATAGCATAACTGCGCGTAATACGTGTTAGTTTTCGGGAGTTTATATTCATTATATAAATCTCAGGATTGCCATCTTTTGATAATGTTAACGCGAGATGTTTTCCATCAGGTGACCAACGGGGTGCATTGTTTAATCCTTTAAATGAAACTAATTTTTCTTTTTTAGCAGAAAAGATATTTTGCACATATATTTCAGGGCGACCATTAAGAAATGAAACATAAGCCAAACGTGTACCATCAGGCGACCAGGAAGGTGACATTAATGGCTGCGAAGAACTATAAATAATTTTTTCGTTATAACCATCAGCATCTGCTATAGCAAGCTGGTAACGTTTTTTATTTTGTTTATCTTTTGTAACAGTAATATAAGAAATATGCGTATTAAAAGCACCTTCTTCACCCGTTATTGTTTTATAAATAATATCGCTAATGTGATGTGCGGTACGACGTAGCCCACTGTTTAAGCTACGAATACTGTAACCCGCTAATTGACGTCCTTTAAATACATCAAGTAGTTGAAATTGAATTTGATAGCTATCATCAGCCATTACCTGGATTTTTCCTACAACTAAATAGCCTACATTTAAAGCACGCCAGGTTTTATATTTAACTTCCGTTCCCTGATGTGGTTGCGAAATTAAATCTTTATTTGGTAACGGTGAGAATTGGCCGCTGCGCTGTAAATCTGCTGCAATAATATTTTTCAGACTTGCCGGGCGAGTGCCTTTGCCTACCCACTGAAAAGGAACAATAGCAATAGGTTGAGCACCTTCAGAACCTGAAGTAATTTCAATGGTTAAAATAGCATGTGCTAGTGAGTTAACTAACAACCATGAAAATAAAATCAATATACTTTTGCGTAACATTTTTTCACTCTTAACTTTATTAAATATATTCTCATTGGGTTTGGTAAACCTACCAGTCCCAAAACTTCATTTATTTTGTCGGATTAAATTTCACATTCATTTTCCTGAATTTTCGCTGAAATAAGTCCGTGCTTTTAGGAACTGGGAATGGTGACGCTCTCATTGCAGCCAATTCGGCAGATCGATCAAAAGCAATATTACCACTGCTCTGAATAACATTAGCACTTAATACATCTCCACTTGGTAATAATCGAATTTCAATTATGCATACCAAGCCTTTTCCATAACTATCCAGATAAATCCAGTTACGACTAACTTTGTTGTTAATTAAATATCTGTACTTTTCAATTTCAGCATTTTCATGCTCTTCACGTTTTCTTTTCTCACTAGCACGTTTTTTCTCTGCAATTTTTTCCTGTCTGTCTTTTTCTTCTTTTTCCAGCAGAGCTTTTTTTTCTTGTTGCTGCTTCTCTAATTTATTTAATTCATTTTGCGTTTCTTTTTGTTTACGTTCGATTTCTGCTAGACGTTTATTTTCCTTAATACTTTTCTTTTTATTTATTACTTCCTGTTCTTTTTGTTTTTTCTTTATCGCCTGTAATTTACGTTCTTCTTTTTTACGATCTTTTTTTGCTTTTTTCGCTTTATCTTGTAAACGTTTTTGATCTCTTTTCTTTCGCTTATCTGCTTTTTTTAATTTATTAATTTCTTCTTGTATTTTACTTTCATCAACTGCAATCGCTTCTATCACTTTTTCTTTTTTAAAAGTCGAAATTTTAGGATCAGAAGATTTAAAACTGACACCTATCGCAATAAATGCGAGTACATGAATAATGATCGCCCAGGCAAGTACACTTGGATTATTTCGTATAGTTTGCCAAATAGTCATTAATTATGAATCCGGTGTTTGAGTTATCAAACCTACTCTGGCAACACCGGCTTTTTGTAACTGTGCCATGATAGATACAACTGCACCATAATTTACTGACTTATCGCCTTTAATATAAATACCTTGTCCCGGACGATGGCGCATGACTGCGGCAACACGAGTAATCAGTTTTTCTACACTTAATGCCTTATCGGTATTGTCTCCAATATTTATATAATATTGACCTTTGGCATCCACTGATACAACAACAGGTTCTTCCTGATCTTTTGCCATCGCTTTAGCAAACGTTTGCGGTAATTCAACTTGCACCCCTTCCGTTAACATAGGAGCTGTCACCATAAAAATAACCAATAGTACCAACATGACATCAATGTAAGGAACAACATTGATTTCTGACATACGGCGCTTGCGAAAACGAGTGCTTGAGTTATTAGCTGCCATAATATTTAACTAGTGTGCGCCTGGCGTTGTAATAAAGTCGAAAACTCTTCTGAAAACATATCATAACGATTAATCAGTCTTTCAATATCATTGGAATAACGGTTATAGGCAATTACCGCAGGAATAGCGGCAAACAATCCCATCGCTGTGGCAATCAATGCTTCTGCAATACCCGGTGCAACAGAACCAATTGATGCATGTTGCACTGCGCCTAATGCCAGAAAAGAATTCATAATTCCCCACACCGTTCCGAATAAACCAATGTATGGGCTGATAGAACCCACGGTAGCTAGAAAAGATAAATGATTTTCTAATTCATCTACTTCACGATTTAAAGAAACTCGCATGGTGCGTTGAGCTCCTTCAACAGTAATAACCGGATCGATGCCTGGATTTTTACGAAGATGTGCAAACTCACGAAAACCTGATTCAAAAATAGCTTCTAATCCAGCGACTCGATTTTTTTTACCTGCGATCTTGGCGTATAACTCAGCTAAATCAACACCAGACCAAAAACGCCGTTCAAAATAATCTGCTGCGACTTTTGCATCACGAACCATTATCCATTTTGCCCGAATAATAACCCATGATAAAACAGATAACCCCAGCAACAGCAGCATAACCAACTGCACTAAAAAACTGGCATCAAAAATTAAACTTATTATTGATAGTTCAGGTTGCACTTTTTTGTCCCTTATTACTTTTATTAAGTTATTGCTGTCTAATTTAGCTCGTCATTCCCGCCTGCGCGGGTATGACAATCGTTTTTTTAATTATATTTGTTCATATAAACTTTCTGGCATTGCTTTAGGTCTAAAACTTTTATCATCTAATGTAACGACTTTTATAATCCCTTTACACAATAATTCATTTTTTCCGTCATTATCTTTTGCTTTTCTTAGAACGTCCTGTTCAATAGTAATACTGGCTTTTCCATTTTTAATTACCTGACTGGAAACCATTAATTCATCATTAAATTTTGCCGGTAAAAAATAATCTGCCTGTACTGATCGAACAGCAAATATGACACCGTCATTGGCACGGAGTTCATCTTGTTCAAATCCTAAATTTCTTAACCATTCTGTACGGGCTCGCTCCATAAACTTTATGTAATTTGTATGGTATACAACACCACCCGCATCCGTGTCTTCGTAGTAAACCCTAATTGGCCAAAGGAATACTTTCTCGTTTTCAATAGTCATATTTTTATAATATAAATTAGAATAATAAAATTAAATGTGATCGAGGTATAATTTTGTTATTCATTATTCAATTTCTAGATTATATTGAGAAATTGATTCAGGTGGCTTTAAGCCAAAATGTAAATACGCATTTTGTGTTGCTACACGACCACGGGGTGTGCGCATCAAAAAACCCTGCTGAATGAGATAAGGTTCAATAACATCTTCAATCGTGCCTCGTTCTTCACTCAAAACGGCAGCGAGGTTTTCAACCCCCACTGGCCCACCCTGAAACTTCTCAATGACCGCAAGTAATAAACGACGATCCATCATATCGAAACCAAACTTATCTACATCTAATAAATCCAGTGCTTTTTTTGCTGTATCTTCATTTATCACACCATCGGCTTTGATTTCTGCATAATCACGAACTCTTCGTAACAATCGATTCGTAATACGCGGAGTGCCACGTGAACGTCGTGCAATTTCATTTGCGCCGGAATCATCCAATTCAACACCAAGAATAGTGGCTGAACGTTTCACTATTGAGACAAGATCATCAGTTGAGTAAAATTCAAGTCGTTGCACAATACCAAAACGATCGCGCAGTGGTGAAGTTAACAAACCCGCTCTGGTTGTTGCCCCAACCAAAGTAAAGGGTGGCAAATCAAGTTTAATCGAACGTGCGGCAGGCCCTTCGCCAATCATAATATCTAACTGGTAATCTTCCATCGCAGGATAAAGTATTTCTTCAACCACAGGACTTAAGCGATGAATTTCATCTACAAATAAAACATCGTGTGGTTCGAGGTTAGTTAATAGTGCAGCAAGATCACCGGGCTTTTCCAATACCGGGCCAGAGGTATGTCGCATGTTTACATCAAGTTCGTTTGCGATAATATGAGATAAGGTTGTTTTACCTAAACCGGGTGGTCCAAAAATAAGAACATGATCGAGCGCTTCTTTACGTCCACGTGCAGCCTGAATAAAAATATCCATTTGTTCACGTACTTTTGACTGACCAACATAATCTTCCAGTTTTTCCGGACGCATAGCGCGATCAACGGCTTCATCACCATCAAGAGAATCTGCTGCAATTAAACGATCATTTTCTATCATGCTTTATCACTACTTAATAATGGATGCTTTAAGAGCATCACGAATAATTTCTTCACTACTTAAATCATGACTATCAATTTGGGTCACCATGCGGCTTGCTTGTGGTGGTTTATAACCTAATGCAATTAATGCACTCACAGCTTCCTCAACAGGGTCGGCATTATGTTCAATTTCTATCATACCTGCAGGTGCTTTACCCTGCTCCGATAAACCTGTTTGCCAGTCTTTCAACTTATCACGCATTTCAATGACTAAACGTTCAGCCGTCTTTTTACCCACTCCAGGTAAACGTACCAACGTTGTCGTATCGTTATTTTGAATACAACGTGCAAAATCATCTGCACTGATTGCCGATAAAATACTGAGCGCCAATTTTGGTCCGACACCATTAATTTTGATCAAACTACGAAACATACTGCGTTCTGCTTCTGTAGCAAAACCACAAAGTTGTTGTACATCTTCACGTACCACCAGGTGCGTATGTAATATCACTTCCTGATTAATACCAGGTAATTGATAAAACGTTGACATGGGTGCATCAACTTCGTATCCCACGCCATTTACATCCAACAAAAGTGTTGGAGGTTGTTTAGTGAGTAATATACCCTTCAATCTTCCTATCATATGTATCTTTTATGTAAACTCACGAATAGCGAGAAGCTAAATTGCGGCGTTGCACCCTCTTAAATATTTCCTATGAGGGGCACGACGAAAGCTTCCTCAAAATGCTCACTTACTTATTGTAAGCTCCGCTTTTTCGTCAACTTTCGCCTTGCACTTTAACTTCCCACTATCCGTGTAATTATTATCCTATATAGTTAACTAACGTGCTCTACGAGCACGGGATGTATTTGAAAGTGCTTCAATTCTGTTTTCCAATGTCTGTCCCGTGTGGGCATGGCATAAGGCTATTGCTAATGCATCTGCGGCATCTTCTTGTGGTGCACGGGATAGCCCCAATAAATTAATCATCATGTGCTGCACCTGAATTTTAGTGGCATTGCCTTTGCCCACTACCGCTTTTTTTATTTGTGTTGGCGTATATTCGCTAACTGGGATTTTCCTTAATGCAACGGTCGTAATTGCTGCACCTCTGGCTTGTCCCAATTTTAATGCTGAATCGACATTGCGGCCGACAAATACTTTTTCTATTGCCATTTCATCGGGCTGAAATTCATCGAGTAAGGTGTTCAGCCCTTCCGAAATAATACATAACTTTTCAGCCAAGCTATCCCCATTTACTCGAATACAGCCACTGTTTACCCAAATAGACTTACCTGCTTTGAGTTCAATAATGCCATACCCGGTAAAACGGGAACCAGGATCAATACCAAGAATGCGTTTCATAGCCTTGAAGGATACAAGGTAAACAGACAAAGAAAAAGGGGAGTAATAACTCCCCTTTTTACCTGAATATTCAGTAACTTAAACCCATTAAACCAATTGCTGCATTACTTCTTCTGAGAAATCGGCATTTGTGTACACATTTTGTACATCATCCAAATCTTCCAGCATATCAATCAGACGCATGACTTTTTCAGCTTCTGATAATGACAATTCAACAGATGTTGATGGATGCATAGTCACTTCAGCCAACTCCGTTTCAAAACCCGCTGCAAACATAGCTTCTTTTACCGTGGTAAAAGATTCGGGTGTAGTTGTAACTTCGATTGAACCATCTTCCGCTGTTGCAACGTCTTCTGCGCCAGCCTCTAATGCTGCTTCCATAATGGCATCTTCATCACTACCTGAAGGATAGGTTAGTGTTCCAATCTTTGTAAATAAATAAGAAACTGAGCCATCTGTGCCTAAATTACCACCGGACTTAGTGAAAGCATGGCGCACCTCTGAAACAGTACGATTAATATTATCTGTAAGGCAATCAACCATCACAGCTACTCCAGCTGTACCATAACCTTCATAACGTACTTCATTATAGTTTTCACCCTCACCCGCTCCAGCACCACGTTTGATAGCTTTTTCTACCGTATCGCGTTTCATATTTGCGCTTAACGCTTTGCTCACTGCATCACGTAAACGAGGATTGCTGTCTGGTTCTGCTCCACCCATTTTTGTGGCAACAACAATTTCACGAATGAGTTTCGTAAAAATTTTACCGCGTTTTGCATCCTGCGCTGCTTTACGGTGTTTAATATTAGCGAATTTACTATGACCAGCCATACAGAATCTCTTGAACTAATATATTGGAGGGGGAATCACCAGAAATTATTTTAGCGGGTGATTTTATTAAAATAATATCTTTTATTTAATCTTCATCAGGCAAAAAGATTGCGGTTGATTCCATTCCTGCAGTTTCATCATTTTCAAAAATAAAATGATGACTACCAATTTGAATGTCATCACCATTTCTCAACTCAATTGATTTAACGATACAGCCGTTCACCTGGGTTCCATTTGTACTACCGAGATCTTCAAGCCGGGCATCAATTTGCTCTTCTAAATACTCATTTGGCTTAATAGTAATACATACATGATGACTACTGGC
>JAUVGM010000128.1 GCA_030593785.1 Gammaproteobacteria bacterium
AAAGCAGGAGAAGCAGTCGGAGCCATTATTGCAGAAGGTATTATTCCCGCAGGTTTGGAAATGATGGACAACCCCGCTATTCGAGCAGCAGAAGATTATGCACAGGCAGGTTATCCGGTGGATGCTGAAGCAATTTTGTTATGTGAACTGGACGGCACACATGAAGAAGTGTCCGAGCAAATTAAATTTGTTGAAAATTTATTAACACAAAATGGCGCAACCAGTTTGCGCACATCTAAAGATGAAGAAGAACGCTTAAAACTCTGGTTAGGACGAAAATCTGCCTTTCCTGCCATAGGAAGAATTTCACCTGATTATTATTGTATGGATGGGACGATTCCCAGACACCAACTGCCCTTTATATTAAATAAAATCAGTGAACTCTCTAAAGAATATAATTTACTTGTGGCAAATGTTTTTCATGCTGGAGATGGCAACTTACACCCATTGATTCTTTACGATGCCAACATAGAAGGTGAATTAGAACGCACCGAAGAGTTTGGTGGGAAAATCCTTGAACTCTGTGTTAAAGCCGGTGGCACCATCACAGGTGAGCACGGTGTTGGCAAAGAAAAGATTGACCAAATGTGTGTGCAGTTTAAGTCACTTGAATTACAAATTTTTCACGACATTAAACATTCATTTGATCCCAAGGAATTACTTAACCCAGGTAAAGCTGTACCTTCATTACATCGCTGTGCTGAATTGGGCGGTATGCATGTGCACGATGGTTTGCTCTCCCATCCAGAACTGGAACGTTTCTAATGATAGAGAGTAAAAATAGAACTCAGGAATTACAAGATCGTGTGCGCGCAGCATGCAACGATAAAACCATGTTAAAAATTGTTGGTGGTAACAGTAAACAATTCTATGGTAATAATTCTACAAAAAATAACATCGAAGTAATCGAAACACGCATTCATCAGGGCATTATAAGTTACGAACCTAGCGAGCTTGTTATTACTGCACGAGCAGGTACACCTTTAAAAGAAATAGAAGCCATACTCGCTGAAAACAATCAGATGCTACCCTTTGAACCACCACACTTTGGTGAACATGCAACATTAGGTGGAGCCATCGCAACAGGCTCATCTGGATCACGCCGCCCCTTTACCGGATCAGCACGTGATTTTGTATTAGGTACAAAAATCATTTCTGGTAAAGGTGACATCATGTCCTTTGGTGGGCAAGTTATGAAAAATGTTGCCGGTTATGATGTTTCACGTTTAATGGTGGGAGCCTTAGGCACACTAGGCTTGCTATTAGAAATATCTATTAAAGTTTTACCTCGTCCAAACACTGAAGTTACACAAGTCATTGCAATGTCACAACAAGAAGCACTGAAGACAATGCAAAAGCATAATCAAACACCCTTACCTCTTTCGGCTTTAGCTTATGAAAATGAAAAACTTTATATTCGATTAAGTGGAGCGGCAAGTGCCGTCAATTCTTCACAGAAAAAAGTTGGTGGAGAAACATTGGTTCATGCAGATAAATTTTGGCACCAGCTTAATGAACAGACACATTTATTTTTTGATAATAATGCACCTCTCTGGCGATTATCTGTACCCTACACTGCAAATTTAGATTTAAACGAAAATAGTTTCATTGATTGGGCTGGAGCCTTGTATTGGATGCACTCTGACATGGAAGCAGAAGAAATCAGACAGCATGCCATTGAACAAGGTGGTCATGCGACATTATTTAGAGTATCAAACGACCAATTAACTCAAGAACGATTTACACCACTCGAAGCTAAAATAAAACAACTACATGTAAATTTAAAAATGCGTTTTGATCCATATGGCATTTTAAATTATGGCCGACTTTATTCTGATTTGTAATTTTAAAAAAATAGCTGAATATAAACACTAAATATAAACACCGCGATGCAAACAAAAATAGAACATAACTTTTTAAAATCAGAGAAAGGTCAGCTTGCTGACAAGATTTTACGCAACTGTGTTCACTGTGGATTTTGCACGGCAACCTGCCCAACCTATCAAATATTGGGGGATGAACTGGACGGACCACGCGGACGCATTTATCAAATCAAAGAAATGTTGGAAGGTGCCGCAGTTACAAAAGATACTCTACTGCACCTTGACCGATGCTTAACCTGTCGTGCCTGTGAAACAACCTGCCCTTCAGGTGTTGAATATGGTCATCTACTGGAAATAGGACGAAGCGAAGTAGAAAAACGTGTTAAACGTTCTTTAGCACAAAGAATATTACGCAAGGTATTATTAAATGTTTTACCTTTTTCTAATCGTTTTAATACTCTTTTAAAAATGGGACAGGTTTTTCGACCAGCTCTACCCAACGTGTTAAAAAAACAAATTCCAAAAAAAGTTAAACTTGCAGAGCTGTCATTAAAAGCACATAAGAGAAAAATGCTTATCCTTGATGGTTGTGTACAACCTTCTCTTTCACCTGAAATTAATCATGCCACCAGACAAGTTTTAAATGCACTTGATATTGAGCTTATTTCATTTAGTGGATGCTGTGGTGCGATTAATCAACATTTATCTGATGAAAAAAATGCATTAGCAATGATTAAGAATAATATTGATCGTTTGATTTCTCAATTTGATAATGGACTCGAAGGTATAGTAATGACCGCCAGCGGTTGTGGCGCAATGTTTAAGGATTATCCACATTTATTACGCAATGATGAGTTATACAAAGAAAAAGCTAAACTTGTTGCGGATAAAACATTTGACCTTACTCAAGTTATTAATACAGAAGAATTAAAAACAAAATTAAATGTAACGCAAGAAAATATAGCAGTTCACACACCGTGCACCTTACAACACGCACAAAAGTTACCTATGAATATTGAAGCCATCTTTTCAAGTTGCGGTTATCAATTAAGTTCGATAAAAGATAAACATCTTTGCTGCGGTTCAGCTGGCACCTATTCAATTACCCAGCCAAAACTATCAGAACAACTACGTGAGCAGCGACTCTCAGGCCTTATGGTTGATCAACCAGACCTTATAGTGACGGCAAATATTGGTTGCTTACACCACCTCAATGCCGGCAGTACTGTGCCGGTTCGGCACTGGATTGAGATAATTGCGGAAGATCTAAAATAACGGTGTAGATGCCATCTCTTTTATCTAGCATATTGGATTATTGATTTTCTATAACCTATGACATTGGCTGTTGTTTATACCAAAGCGTCGGCTTGAAAGCCGACCTACACAAAAAGATACTCTTAACGTAGGTCGGGCTTCAGCCCGACGACCATACCAAAACATCTGCAATTTTATTAATTTACCATCAAATAGCTTGGTGAAAAAATACAATTCAATGTGTATAATTACATCTTTCCAATCTAAAAATAGAATCCCCCCATGACTATGAAATTCAGCCCAGCCCCCGGTCCACATGAGCGTCATTTAAAACGCCGTTTATTGAACCCTTTATTTCCTAAACCTGAACGTGAACTTGTTCAACAAGATGTTGATGATGCACAAAAAAAAGATGAAGAAAGCCTTCTTTCTTTTATGACACATTTTCAGACGGTAGTACAAAAAGCGACTGAACTCGAACTTAACAGTGAAAGCGATGTTGTTCTGGAAATTAAAGAACAACTTGATGAATGTTATGCAAGCAGTTGTGCTATGCCAGGCAACCATGAAAATTTAAAAATTGCGATTAAAAAACTCATCAACGCAATTATGACTGCTATTCGCAAAGGTGCCGCAGATGATCCTATTGCATTACAAAAGCTTGATGAGGAAGATGAGGCACGCGAGTTACATAATGAACTACATGAACGAAAGCTCATTGCAGACTTAATGCTGGAAAACACGCCTATACTTGAAAATGAGTTAACTCCAACATTGCTCAACGAAGAAACAGAAGATCTTGATGCTGCTTTACCGTTATTTAGTGCAGAAGAGCTTGACCTTATAGCAAAGACAGCTCAGGCATTACTTGAAAATTTACGTCAGGAAGGTCATGAAATACCACATGCCTGGGAACGTTTTCAACAAATTAAACAAGCATTAGATGCTAAAATTTCAGAATAGAATACGACAATGACAACAAAAGAAAGCACAGAATTGGAATGCACAATTTATAAAAGTCTGAAAAAAGATGAAACCTATGTTTTTATCCCAACAAGTACACTATTGTCAGATTTACCTGAAGAACTGTTAAAAGTACTAGGCAAGACCGAAAAAGTTATGACCTTAAAGCTAACGCCAGATAAAAAGATGGCGAGAGGTACGGCTAAAGAAATATTAAAAAGTATCGAGCAACAAGGTTTCCATTTACAGATGCCAGAAAAACCTCATCTGAATAAAAATCCTCTTCCTACTCATAATGAAAGATTTTTAGATAAAGATATTTAAACAAATACTTTTTAGCAAAAATTCTAATATTAAAGATACTCCATGACTCCCATTCAAAAGGAGTCATGAAATATTTACTTTTACTTACTTATTTAGAACGAAGCACTTCTCCAACTTAACATTATAGTTGAATCTTGATCTGCCTGAACACCATTGCGATCTTCTATAATAGGGACAGAGAATTCCAGGCTGATATTATAGCCTGGTGCGTACATCCAGTTAGTACCAATAATAAATTCTACTTTAGTTCCACCATAGTTACCGGTATCAGCACCTAAGCCAGGACCGTAAATTTTGGGGTCAATACCAACTATAGTTCCCTGAGATTCACCACGTAAGCGGAGAGAACCATTGAATGTTGGATCCCATGCATAACTAACCCAAGTCGTGAGCTCGTGTTTATCACCATATTTCCAGCCTTCACTATTTGCACTCTGCAGAGGAATTGTTGCCAGGTATTGTGTACCCCAACCCCACTTCTTATTTTTACCCCAATAAGTTCCACCGAGTATCGCATCATAGGTTCCTGAACCTAATTGCATACCATATGCCAGACGAGAGTTAACCAATGTATTCAAAGGGGTAAGATTAATATCTTCCTCCGTAATACTCCCTGTTGGTACACTCAAGACGATATCAAAAATGACATTGTGCTTACGATCAGGAGCATTGAAAAATTTGTAAATGGCCCCCATTTTTATATCACCTAAACCTGAAGAATTTACTTCATTCAATCCTGAGCTGGCAGTACCACTAGGACCGAAGAATGTTTTTAACACGGTAGTCTTTTTAATCATTGGAGCCATTGCTACCAATGAAATTTTCTTATTGAGAGAGTAATTAATAAAAGGATATATAACAGTTGCCTCAGCACTCTCTGGCACGACCCTTAATGTTGGAGGCTGACCCGTAGCCGGATTCGGATAAAAAGGGTTAGCAACACTTGTGACTACTTCCTCTGCAGAAATTGAATCACTCCCTTGTAACATGCCACTGAATTTAAACTGTTGCATATTGAGCCCCACAACATATTGACCTTCTTCAGGGAAAGCATACACACCAAAAAGACCGGCTGGTGGAGGGATAGGTAATTCCTTTCTCATCGCTCTATATTTTTTTATCTCATTAGCCAAGGCAAGACGTGTGGCATATGCATCCTCTTCTGTAGTTTCAGCTGCAAAAGAATACGTAGGTAAAGCAAAAGATAGCGATAGCCCCGCGATTAACAAAAATCTATTTTTATTATTCATATCATCATCCCCAGAAGGTTTTAATTATTTTAGTTTTAAGAATTCAGATTGCCCTGGATAAGTTCTAAATACCTGATGGCAACCTACGCACCCCGTACTGATTGGACCAAGAAATGATGCTGCTTTGACCATATCACCTTTTTCTGCAGCATCTGCTAATTTATTAGCATTACCTTCAACGCTAGTATTAAAAGAGTCAAGTACCGCTAAACGTTCATCCGTTATATTTTCAAGACCTAAATATGGAAGCAATCCACCAACCGGAATACGATGGTTAGCAAGACGGCGGGCACTGTCAGCAGCCATTTCTGAACTATCTGTCATAATGCCCATTACCATTGTTTGATAATCTGCCAAAACTTCTAACATTACCTGGCGTAACGTTGCTTTATCACTGTATCGACTGTGCATAGCCAATATCGACATCAAAGACATCTTTGTGTCAGTGGACAAGTTTTCTACCTTATTTCGCAGTTTTGGCTTCATAATGGCTATTTGACCTTTCATTATTTTCTTCAAGCCATCCATCGAATCAGCTGCTTGTGCATTTGCTCCCATCATGCTCGTTGCAACAAAGATTAAAGGGATTAGGTATGAGCTGACACGAGCCCGAGTTTTATCAGCTTGCTTGCTCGGCATAGTGTTTGATCGTAACATTGGTTTTCTCCGTAATTTGTGAGAGTTTTTGTAAGTGTTTGAACGAGGCTCTATAGTAAAAAACAGGTATGTCTTATTAATTACCTATTCGTAACTATGTGTATTTAAAATGTTTCAGAAATGTAACAGTGGTAATTTTTTTTGGATATTGCAATGAATTCATCATCACATCATTTGCTCGTCGTTGATGACGAGCCAAAACTAAGAGAACTGGTAAAGGCGTACCTAACAAAAGAAGGTTATATTGTAGGGGCAGTAAAAGATGGACCGTCTTTAGATCAGTACTTAAAAAGCAATGACGTTGACCTTGTAATATTAGATTTAATGATGCCAGGAGAAGATGGACTATCAATTGGCCGTCGATTACGCCAACAAAATAATTTACCCATTATTATTCTTTCTGCACGATGTGAGGAATTAGACCGAATTGTTGGTCTTGAAATGGGAGCAGATGATTATTTAGGAAAGCCCTTCAATCCTCGTGAATTACTTGCAAGAATTAGATCTGTTCTACG
>JAUVGM010000111.1 GCA_030593785.1 Gammaproteobacteria bacterium
TTTCGAGTAAACCCGCAGAAATTTTACAGATCGTTGTTTTGCGTAATGGGCAAGAAAAAACAATTCAGGTTATTCCCGAAAGAATTGAACGGAATGGGAAGTCAGTAGGACGATTAGGCCTGGGCCATAAAACAGGGGCATCTTATCCAAAAGAAATGCGAGTTACCCATGGCTATAATGTGTTTGAATCTATACCGAGAGCATTTTCGCGCACATGGGATTTTAGCGTTTTAACATTGAAAATGATGGGAAAGATTTTTACTGGTGAAATTTCAGTCAAAAATTTAAGTGGCCCGGTTAGTATTGCTCGATATGCAGGATATTCAGCAAGTGCAGGACTAGCAAGGTTTCTGGATTTTTTAGCTATTGTGAGTATTAGTTTAGGTATACTAAATCTTTTGCCTATACCTATCTTAGATGGTGGCCATTTAACGTATTACTTCATCGAGGTTGTTCGCAAAAAGCCGGTTTCAGAAGAAACGCAGGAGTTTGCAAGCAGAATTGGTATGATTCTTTTATTTGCGTTGATGAGCGTTGCATTATATAACGACTTAGTTCGCGTATTTTGATAATTAAAAATAAAGTTGTATTGGATTTTATGAGATATTTTTTTGTTGTTTTAATTTTTGCTGGTTTGCTACGAACAGCGTCTGCATTTGAACCTTTTGATGTAAAAGATATCAAGCTTGAAGGACTGCAGCGTATTTCAGTTGGAACAGTTTTCAATTATTTACCGATTAAACCGGGTGATAAAATCACTAAAACTGAAGTTAAAAATGCCATTCGTGTGTTATTTAAAACAGGTTTTTTCAAAGATATTCACATTGAACGTGAAGGTGATGTGTTGGTTATCTTTGTGGCTGAACGTTCAGCAATTAATAAAATCAATATTGAAGGTTATGATGCTATTCCGAAGGAGCAACTAGATAGTGCATTAAAACAAATAGGTCTGGTTAAAGGGCGAGTCTTTAATCGTTCGATACTTGAAGGTCTGGAAAAGGAATTACAACGCCAGTATTACAGTTTAGGTAAATACAATATAAAAATTGATGTTGAACAAACACAATTAGAACGAAATCGAGTTGATATAACGATTAAGCTTTCTGAAGGTGAGTCCGCTGAAATCTATTCAGTTAATATTGTTGGTAATAAGAAGTTTTCTGATGAAAAATTAATTCAACAACTATCGTTAGCTGAAACCTCATTTTTTGGTTCAAGAAACAATTATAAAAAACAGCAACTTGCTGCTGATTTAGAAAAACTCAAGTCCTTTTATTTAGACAGTGGATACATAAATTTTAATATTGAGTCAACCCAGGTATCTCTGGGGCCTGAAAAAGAAAGTGTTTATGTCAGTATAAACATTAAAGAAGGTGAGCTTTATACCGTACGCGATGTGAAACTCGCAGGTGATTTGATACTGCCTCGGAAAAAATTAGAAAAACTTATTAGTCTTAAATCAGGAGATATTTTTTCACGAAGAAAAGTTGTTGACAGCACAAAAAGCTTAAGTGATTTATTAGCTGAAAATGGATATGCCTTTGCGAATGTAAATATGGTTCCTGATATTGATAAAGATTCTCGAAGTATTGCATTAACTTTCTTCGTTGATCCCGGCAGACGAATTTATGTTCGTCGCGTAAATATTAGCGGTAACATCAAGACTCAGGACAAAGTTGTCCGTCGTGAATTACGTCAATTAGAAGGTGACTGGCTATCAACAAAACATGTTGCGCGTTCTAAAACTCGATTAGATCGACTTGGCTTTTTTAGCGATGTCAGCGTACAAACAAAACGTATTCCTGGTGCAATTGACCAGGTTAATCTGGATTACCATGTTGTTGAAAAGCCAACGGGCAGTTTTCAGGCTGGACTTGGTTATTCTGATACAACAGGTCCAACAGTTAATTTATCTGTTACTCAAGATAACTTTTTAGGTACCGGCCAGCGTGTTGGTTTAGCTTTTGATAATAGCTCGGTAACAAAACAGTACAGCTTTAATTTTACTGACCCTTATTATACGGAAGATGGTGTTAGCCGAACTATTAGTGTTTCTTATCGTCAGGTAGATGCTGAAGAAGCGGATATCTCTAACTACAGCACGGATTCATATGGTGCTTCACTTTCTTATGGTGTTCCGCTTTCTGAATATACGAATTATCGTTGGGGTGTGAAATTTGATAGTACTGAGCTTACAACAGGAACTACGACATCACAGAATATACTGGATTTTATTGATGCTAATGGTCCAATAAATGACACTTTCCAGCTTTTTGGCAGTTGGGCTTATGACAGTCGGAATCGTCGAATTTTTGCAACAAATGGCAGTTTAACCAGCATAAGGGGCGAAATTGCTGTGCCAGGTGGTGATTTAGAGTACTATAAAGTTGATTTTCGCCATCTAAATTACTTCCCGTTTGGTGGTGATGTAACATTAGCTGTTAATATGAATTTAGGCTACGGGGACGCTTTTAGTAGCGTAACGGATTATCCTCCTTATAAAAATTATTTTGCTGGTGGTAGTAGCTCGATACGTGGTTATGACGCAAATAGTGTTGGGCCCAAAGATATTGTGACAAATGATCCAACGGGTGGCAGGGTTAAGGTTGTTGGTAATATGGATTTAATTTTACCAAATCCATTTACAGAAAAAAGTGGTTCGACTCGGTTGAGTTTGTTCTTAGATGGCGGTAGTGTTTTTGAAGATGCGGATTCTATTACGAGTGATGATTTTAGATTTACGGCAGGTGTTGCCTTTATCTGGATTACTCCAGTAGGTGCGATGCGATTTAACTTTGCTAAAGCATTGAATGAACAAGTAGGCGACTCTACGAAATCATTTCAGTTTAGCTTAGGTTCTCCTTTTTAATATAGGGATTTTATGTTGCTGTTAAGAAAATATATTTATAGTTTTTGTTTAATTTTTTTTGCTACGATGGCAAGTGCTTATGCTGCTGACACTCGCATTGGTATTGTAAATACCGCAAAGTTATTAAAGGAAGCACCACAAGCTGAGGCAGCTCGAAAAAAACTGGAAAGTGAGTTTGCTCCTCGAGATATAAAAATCGTTGAATTACAAAAATCAATCAAAGCCCTGGAAGATAAGCTCTCTAAAGATGCGGCTATCATGAGTGATGCGGCACGTAAAAAACAAGAACGTGAAATAGTAACAAAAAAACGTGATGTTAAAAGAAGTCGCGAAGAATTCACTGAAGATTTTAATTTTCGGCGTAATGAAGAAATTGGTAAATTACAAAAATTAGTTTCAGAAACAATATTGTCTCTGGCAAAAGAAAAACAATATGACATTATATTAAACGAGAGTGTAATCTATGTCAGCCCTCAAGTTGATATCACAGCAGACGTACAGGAGCTTTTGCGCACGCTGTATAAAAAAGATCATTCAAATAAAAAATAATTAATGTAATAACATCAATATTATAAGGTGGGCCAGTGAAATATACACTGGGTGAACTAGCAAAACATGTTTCAGGTGAAGTGAAGGGTGATGCCTCTTGTGAAATAGAGAGCGTGGGAACTCTTCATCACGCTGATAGAACTCAAATTAGTTTTTTAACCAATCCATCTTATCGCAAACAGCTTGCTTCTAGTCAGGCTGGTGCAGTAATCATGTCAGCAGCCGATGCTGAACTTTGCACTATAAATGCCATTATTAGCAGTAATCCCTATGCTGCTTATGCAAAGATAGCAGCTTTACTTTCTCCTGCTGAAGAATACGAAACAGGCATTGATCCTGCCGCTCATATAGCAACCGATGTAGATATTAATAACAATGTCAGTATTGCTGCTGGTGTTGTGATTGAAGCTGGTGTCACACTCGCCGATTCGGTGCGAATTGGACCGGGTTGCGTATTACTAAAAAATGTTAAAATTGGTGCTGATTCCGTCTTAACAGCGAATGTTACCGTGGCTGCTGGCTGTGAGATTGGAGAGCGAAATCTAATCCATCCTGGAGTGGTCATTGGTGCAGATGGTTTCGGACAAGCCATGGATAATGGAAGTTGGATCAAGGTTCCCCAATTGGGTAGAGTTGTGATTGGAGACGATGTTGAAATCGGGGCTAATACGACAATAGATCGTGGTGCGATAGAAGACACCATCATTGAAGATAACGTTAAACTCGATAATCAGATTCAGGTTGCACATAATGTAATAATTGGTGCACATACCGCAATTGCGGGTTGTACTGCGATTGCAGGTAGCACAAAAATAGGAAAACACTGTAGAATAGCCGGCATGGTTGGGATTGTTGGTCATTTAGAAATTGCTGATAATGTTACCGTTACCGCTAAGTCATTGGTGAGTGGCTCTATAAAGAAGGCCGGTGTTTATTCAGCGGGTACACCACTCGAACCTAGCCAACAGTGGCGAAAAAATACGATTAGATTCAAGCAGTTAGATGATATGGCTAAACGTTTGAATAAGTTAGAAAAACAATATGCTGGTACCAATGAGTCTGGCAAATAATAATATTTAAGAGGAAGCAGGCGTTGAAAGAACTTGATATACATCAAATCCTTGAACATTTACCCCATCGTTACCCATTTTTATTAATTGATCGGGTGACAGAATGTATACCTGGTAAATCATTAACGGGCTATAAAAATGTAACTTATAATGAACCGTATTTTACAGGGCATTTTCCACAACGTCCTGTTATGCCTGGTGTACTAATACTTGAAGCTTTAGCACAAGCAACCGGTATTCTGGCTTTTCGCACGATAGGCAAAGTTCCTGATGGTAGTTCATTATATTATTTTGTAGGTATTGATAAAGCACGTTTCAAACAACCTGTAGAACCAGGCGATCAACTTATTTTGCATGTGGATTTTGTGAAAGAAAAACGTAATATCTGGAAGTTTGTTGGTACAGCTTCAGTTGATGGAAAAGTTGTTTGTAGCGCAGATCTTATGTGTGCCGAACGTGAAGCCATTTAATAAAACCAGATCAGACTTTTAATAATGGGGTCAGATTCAATTTTAATCATGAGTTGTTGAGAATAAAAATAAGGTAGAAAAATTGAGTCTGACCCCTTCTAAAATACATCCTACTGCAGTAATTGACCCATCCGCAAAAATTGCTGACTCCGTAGAAATTGGTGCATATTCAATCATTGGTGCCGATGTTGAGATTGGAGAAAAAACCTGGGTTGGTCCTCATGTTGTCATTCAAGGTCCCACTAAAATTGGTGCTGAGAATAAATTATTTCAGTTTTTATCTATTGGCGAAGTTCCGCAAGACAAAAAATTTCATGGGGAAGTATCTTATCTGGAAATTGGTGATCGTAACACCATACGTGAATTTGCTACCATAAATCGTGGTACCGAAGATGGTGGTGGTACCACACGGATAGGCAACGATAACTGGCTTATGGCTTATATTCATATCGCCCATGATTGCCAGGTAGGGAACAATACTATTTTTGCTAATAACGCTTCCCTGGCAGGACATGCCGTCATTGAAGATTTTGTAATTCTTGGTGGTTTTACATTAGTACATCAATATTGCAAAATTGGACAACATGCATTTTGCGGAATGGGCAGTGCAATTAATAAAGATGTACCTCCATATACAATGATAAATGGTAGCCCTGCTCATGCTCATGGTTTAAATAGCGAAGGAATAAAACGTAAAGGCTTTAGTAAAGAAACACTTAAAGCCTTACGTGATGCATATAAAATTATTTATCGTTCAAGCAACACCATTGAAGTGGCAAAAGAAGAATTGAAATCACTTGCTGAACAATTCCCTGAGGTGAAAAACGTACTAAGTTTTCTTGAGCAAAGTGAACGTGGTATATTACGTTAAGCATTGATTAATTATTAAATGATTTTTCAATGAAAATTATTTATATAGGTTCATCAGGTTCTTTATCTTTAATTCCACTACAAGCTTTAATTTCTTCTAAACATGAAATATGTGCACTTGCATTTGATGATCTAAATACTAGTTTTAATGTAGTCACCCCAAATAGTATTCAATCTTTAGCCTTACGTAATTCAATTCCATTTATTAAATTTGATAAAAAATATACAGGTGTACTTTCACAGTTAACGTCGTATCAAGCGGATTTAATTATTGTATCGTGTTACGCAAGAAAACTCCCATATTCGATTTTTTCTTTATCAAAAAAAGGTTGTTTTAATATACATCCATCATTACTTCCAAAATTTCGCGGTCCAGTTCCTTTGTTTTGGCAATTTAGAGATGGTATTAGTGATTTTGGTGTCACCGTACATCGTGTGGATGAAGAGTTTGATGCCGGTAATATTATTTCTCAAACTAAAGTTGAGATGCGGGATGGCATAAGTATAAAGGAGGCAACTGAATTACTCGCGTTTACAGCAAGAGATTTAATTTTGAGTACTCTTAATGATATTGAAGATAATAGTACGATTGAAATACAACAAAATAAACCGGCTTCCAATTACCAATCATTTCCGGTATTAGGCGATTATACAGTGAGTCCCTTGTGGACGGCTAAAAGAATATATAATTTTATCAATGCTTACAAAGCAAAGGATGCTTCATTTCTATGTGAAGTTGATGGGGTAAATTATAAATTGATAAACGCGTACTCTTATCAAGAGAACCCCTATGATAATATGAACGGTAATATCACCTTACAAGAAGGGGATAAAATTTCATTTGCCTGCCAGAATAGTTATATTCAATGCCAAATATGGGTAGAGAATTAGATAGGTTCTATAATTTATTTTCAAGCATATCAATTAACAGATCGCTTAATTCAGTTTTTGTTTCTTTATTAGTTAGTTTTTCTTCTAAAGAGCCAAATTCAGTAATTATTTTGTTTCGTTCTGCTGCGTTATCCATTAAGCCGATAAGTTTTCTAGAGATTTTATCTGCACTGGCATTATTTTGAATAAGTTCAGGTACTACACGTTTATTGGCAACTATATTACATAAAGCAATATGATCAATTTTTAATGTGCGAGTGACAATAAAATAACTGAGCTTACTTATTTTGTTAATGACCACCATGGGGATTTGTAGTAAGGCAAGTTCAAGAGTCACTGTGCCAGACACAGTAATAACAGCGTCACAGACAGACATAACATCATGACTGCGTTGGCTAATGATTCTCATATCAAAATCAACATCCTTAAAATAAGGCAGTATATCTTCTTCTTTTAATGTTGATGCAACGGGGATAACAAATTGTGAATCAGGTTTTTCTTCCAGGATCCGTTTAGCACTATCAACAATGATGGGTAGCAAACGTTTTATTTCACTATGACGACTACCAGG
>JAUVGM010000253.1 GCA_030593785.1 Gammaproteobacteria bacterium
AAACTCGAGTCGTTCGTTGTTTTTCGAACCGATACTTCTGTGGGTCAAAGCTAAAGATAAGAGGCTCTCATCTTTAAAACGATAATCAATAATCTGAGAAACTTTTTCAAGTTGGTTCAAATGGCCGGCGCCTCGATACTCTTTTTAAAGGTAATAATCACATCAAGATTACCAAACATAGGTTTTCTAACTTCATAATCAACTTCTATGTAAACTTCATTTTTTGATTTTTCAACAAATATATGTTCTTTAGTGACATCCGTTACCATATTCACATCCAGACGTTTTAAAATCATCTTAGCGATTTCATTATTAGATTTATCACCTAATCCACGCTCATCTTTCATCGCGCTAACAACATCACCAACCTTAAAGGCATCAAAATAAATGGGCATAATTTTGAGAAAAATTACTGCAATAAATGCGATAGCAACAAGCAGCACCATGATACTAATGCCGGTTAAACCTTTTTGTTTATTCTTAGATTGCATTATCAACTCCTTCACTCTCAATAAATTATATTACTGAATTACGGTTCCTACTCTGTGCCATTTTGGCCAATTTCCCCATTCCCAACTCATCCAGACAAAAAAAGCACGTCCGACCAAGTTTTCATCCGGTACAAATCCCCAAACCCGACTATCGCGACTATTATCCCGATTATCACCCATTACAAAGTAACCATTAGCAGGCACTGCTATCACAAAATCAGATGCAGCCTGAGAATCACTTACTAAAATATGGTGATTTATCTCAGGATCAGGTAATTTTTCATCTAACCTTCTAAAGTTATAATAACCAAATGGATAATCACCTTTTGGCTGCTGTGCTGCGATTTTTCCGTTTATATACAATACCTTATTATAGTATCCAATTTCATCCCCAGGCACACCAATTACACGCTTAATGTAGTCAATGGAAGGATTTTCCGGGTAACGAAATACCACAACATCCCCTCTTTCAGGGTTACCTAAGTCGATAATTTTCTTATTTATGACAGGAATTCGAACACCATAGTTGAATTTACTAACAAGAATAAAATCACCAATTTCCAGTGTTGGTAACATTGAACCGGATGGAATTCTAAAAGGTTCTGCAATAAATCCTCTTAGAATAAAAACAATAAGCACGACGGGAAAGATAAAACGTGCAAATTCAACCATTGCAGGCTCATTCGTGACATCATCTTTTTCGTCATGAATTATGTCATTTGAGTTTCTTTTCGGCGCAAAAAACCAGGCATCTATTGCCCAAATACTGCCTGAAATTAAAACGACAATGGCAAGTACAAGTGAAAAATCAATATTCATTTATCTTTTCCTGTATTTAACACAGCAAGAAATGCTTCTTGTGGAATCTCAACGCTACCCACCTGTTTCATTCTACGTTTACCCGCTTTTTGTTTTTCCAATAATTTCTTCTTACGTGTAATATCACCACCATAACATTTGGCCGTCACATTTTTACGTAATGCTTTAACATTTGTTCGTGCAATAATTTTTGCACCTATAGTGGCTTGAATTGCAACATCAAACATTTGTCTTGGAATAATTTCTTTCATACGCTCCGTTAAATCACGGCCACGAGAAATAGATTGATCACGATGAACAATAATCGATAAAGCATCTACTTTTTCACCATTGATCATGATATCCAGCTTAACCAGATCTGCCGCCTGGAAGCGAACAAACTCATAATCCATTGAAGCATAACCACGACTGGTAGATTTAAGTCGGTCAAAGAAATCCAGTACAATTTCATTCATTGGCATTTCGTATGATATGGAAACCTGGTTACCCAGGTACAGCATGTTTTTTTGTACACCGCGCTTTTCTATACAAAGAGTAATAACATTCCCAACATATTCATGCGGCACCAATATATTCGCAACAACAATAGGTTCACGAATTTCATTTATGAAATTGGGTTCTGGCAGTTGCGCAGGATTTTCGATTTTGAAAACTTCACCTTTGCTGTTTTCAATCTCAAAAACAACAGTTGGAGCGGTGGTAATCAGATTAAGATCATATTCACGTTCAAGTCGTTCCTGAATGATCTCCATGTGCAACAACCCAAGAAAACCACAACGGAAACCAAAACCTAAAGCCGTTGATGTTTCTGGCTCATAAAATAGAGCCGCATCATTAAGTCTTAACTTGCCCAAAGCTTCCCGCAGATTCTCATAATCATCACCAGCAACAGGGAAAAGCCCTGAAAATACACGAGGTTGAACTTGTTTAAAGCCCGGCAAAACTTCATCTGCGGGTTTGTTTACCTCGGTAATCGTATCACCGACCGGCGCACCATCAATGTCTTTAATACCGGCGATAACGTAACCCACTTCACCGGCTTCAAGCGAATCTAAATCTTGACGTTTTGGCGTAAAAATACCCACATGATCAACTAAATAATCACGGCCAGCTGACATGATGCGAATTTTTTGTTTTTTACGTAATCGGCCGTTCACTACACGAACTAAAGAAACAACACCCAAATAATTATCAAACCAGGAATCAATAATAAGAGCCTGCAAAGGTGCATCTTTGTCACCTTTTGGCGCAGGTACAAGACGAACAATGTCTTCTAATAGCTCATCGATACCAATTCCCGTTTTTGCTGATACTCGAGAGGCATCGGTCGCTTCAATACCAATAATCTCTTCAATTTCAAGACTAACGCGCTCAGGTTCAGCAGCAGGCAGATCTATCTTATTTAAAACAGGAACAACTTCCAGACCCTGCTCAATAGCGGTATAGCAATTTGCTACACTTTGCGCTTCTACTCCCTGGGCGGCATCGACAACAAGCAGAGCCCCTTCGCATGCGGCTAAAGAACGAGACACTTCATACGAAAAATCGACATGGCCCGGGGTATCAATGAAGTTAAGCTGATACGTTTCACCATCTTTGGCTTTATAATTCAGAGTCACACTTTGCGCTTTGATAGTAATGCCGCGTTCACGTTCAATATCCATTGAATCCAAAACCTGGCTCGCCATTTCACGCTCGGTTAAACCGCCACACTTTTGAATAAAACGATCGGCAAGCGTCGATTTACCGTGATCAATATGGGCAATAATTGAAAAATTTCGGATATGGCTTAAATCACTGTTGGATTTACTGGAATTACTCACTAGGGTTACTCACAAACTACTTCGTTAAACATAAAAAAGGCGCATTTAGCGCCTCGAACTTGACCAAGATCTACAACCAGCTAGTTTAACGGATTTCTCTGCTCGCTTATATACTGTTGCAAGGCTTTTACATCAAGAAAATAGTGACAAATCTCATTTTCACCAGCCTTAAGTACCGGCACTAAGGTGCCGTATTGTTGTTCTAAATCGCTATTATTATCGATATAAACGATATCGAAAGATAAACCTGCTTCATCCAGATAAGAAGGAAGCAGATTTTGCATATCTTCACATAAATGGCAGTCTTCCCTGCTATACAGTGTTAATTGACTCACGGGCATTAGAGAAGGTTATTCTTCAATTTTCAATGGTAAGAATTGTGGCGATCCTCCACGTTGAATAAGTACGCGTACCCATTTATCATCGGGTAATTCCTTTACAATTCTTAAAAACTGCTTTGTATTCTTAATCTTCTGTCCGTTTAACTTCAATAAAATATCACCACGGCGAATTCCTGCTCTTGATGCTGCTCCCTCTTCTACCGACTGAACAAGAAGCCCATTTTCAACCTTAGCGCGTTTACGCTGTTCTCTTGTAAGAGTAACAACCTCAATATTCAATCGATTACTTTTCGTTTCTTTGGGTTTACTGTCCTTTTCGGCCAACTCTTCTTCTGCAGGTAGCTCAGCAATTTTTACCCTTAAGTGTTTTTGTTTACCATCACGGATAATACGCATCTTTACACTGCTTCCAATAGGTGCTCGACCAACTGCAAGAGGTAAATCTGAAGATCTGTTTATTGTGGCTTTATTAAAATGTGTTATTACATCCCCCACTTCAATGCCCGCCTTCTTTGCAGGAGTATCATCTAAAACACGTAGTACCACGGCCCCCATTGGTTTCTTCATACCAAATGATTCAGCAAGTTCCTTATTTACATCCTGAATTAAAACGCCTAACCAGCCCCATTTGGCATGACCATTGCTTTTTAATTGTTCAACAATATCTTTAGCGACGTCAATGGGTATAGC
>JAUVGM010000301.1 GCA_030593785.1 Gammaproteobacteria bacterium
CCTTTGAGTAGTTTATCTAGCATATGAGATTAAAATGATTCTATTGTAGATTCGGGCGATGATATGTTTAAAGCTTCATCTTTTCTACCGAGCATATATGCTGCAAGTAAGGCTTTTTTTAATTCGCTATGCTGCGAAAAATCAGTAATGTTCATGTGTTCTTCAGCAACGGTCAGTAATTTTATCAGTGCTTTATTCTCAACCCATGCTGCTTCAAACGCTTCGACATCAAGCTGACCATCATTAATATACTCTGCAACTAAACCTTGAGCATCGCTATACTTTATTTCGGCCTCTTGCATCATTTCATATTCATAAGAATAAAGATCATGATTGTTTGCTTTAGCAATTAACGAACATAAATTAGGAAAAGAAGCGCCGCCTTCAAGGTATTGATCTAACTCAACCGTAAGAGAAGGCGAAAGCTCTTTTCCTTTGAAAGAAAAATGAATAGAGGCAGTAAGAATGTTTTTCATAATGATGTTCTTAAATAAAACTTAAGCTGTTAATGACATAAACAACTTTGGTAATTGCTCTGGTAATTTTTCAATATTATCAATAACGGTATAACCATTATTGCCAAAAATATCACCGATATATTCGTCTGCTTTTTTATCTAAACTAATGCAGTGGGTATAAATACCTTTAGCTGATAATTCTTCAACGGCTTTATGCGTATCATTAATTAATAGCTTATCATCACTGACATCAATATCCGCAGGTTCACCATCAGTAAGGATTAACAGTAATTTTTTATCCGCGGTTTGACCTTCTAAATAGTGTGAAGCATGACGAACTGCTGCACCCATACGAGTAGAGAAGCCTGGTTCAATTGCGGCCAAGCGTGCTTTTACATCATCATCCCAGTGTTCAGTGAACCCTTTTAGATGATGGTAACGCACATTATGGCGTGTATCAGAATGGAAGCCGGCAATAGCAAACTTATCGCCAAGTTGCTCGATAGACCAACCCAATAAAGTGGTTGCTTCGCGGCTAAGTTCCAAAATACTTTGCGTACAACCATCTGGCACTTCGTTCAACGATGCAGATAGATCCATTAACAATAAAACAGCAAAGTCACGGCCATCATGTTTATGACTCATATTGATACGAGGGTCCGGTTGTGAACCACTTTTTAAATCAATCAAAGAACGAATCGCGACATCCAAGTCTAACTCGCTACCTTCTTCTTGATAACGTTGGCGCACATAATGTTGTGGCTTTAATAAGTCTAACAAACGCTTTAAATAATTCGCCAAAGCAGAATGTTTTTCTAAAATTTTATCAATGTCCGACGCATTACCTGGAGGATGCAATGATTCATACAAGGTTACCCAATCAGGTTTGTAGCTATTGCTGTTGTAATCCCATTCATGATAATGACGTGGCGGTAAACCTTCTGGTTCTATTGTTTCTAAATTTTGAGGTTCGCTAGTATCATCTTCTGCTTCATCATTTTCTTCAATGAAGACCCACATGTGACGGTTATCATCACGGTAATCCACTTCGGTATTTTCAAAACGTACTGAAGGAAGTTGATCCGTTTGTAGACGAGTTTTCGTAGTAAAAGAAATGGCGAGTAGCAGCATCTCTTTACTGTTCGATTCAACATATTTTATCGTATTATAAAATTTCTCAACAAACTCAAGAATCACAGGGTTTTTATAGCCATGATTTTCATCAAGAATAGCGCGTGACAACATGGCTAAACGATGACGAACACAAGACTCTTTTTCGTTATCACAAGAACCTTCAACAGGAATGGGGTGCAAGGCAAGCAAGTATTTTTTTAAGCCGGGGTATTCGCGCATCATTAATGCTTCAACACGCGAGTCTTCAAATAATTCGACCGCAATACGTTGGAACGGCGAGAGGTTATCTGCAATTTGTCGGGTCGTCCAACGTTTGTGGGCTGCCATGTGTGCAAGAATAATGCGATAACGATCGATGCCTGAAACACCATCTTTATCATCAAATACATCAGGCACACGCATACCTAAACTATCGTAATACGGTTGAGGTTTGCGCATTTCATCAAAGCCTAAAGAATAAGGCACTATGTATTCATGCTCTTGCCACATGCTGCGCATGTACATATCTAACTGACGTTCGTTATCCATGTATAACGTACCATGACGTTCACGTTGTAACATCGCTTTAGAATCAGCAGATTGAATGGTGAAATAATCTTTCTGACGTTCAGGGTGATCGTTATAGTTACGTACACCATAATCGATCCAGTTCTTTAAGCCTTCAAGTGAAAGTTGGCTTAACAAATACGGCATTTGTTTAAGTAGCTCAGGCAAACCAGGACTTGGGAACGTCGTGTGGTGACCGTGAATAGATCCCGTTGTCGCATGCATCATTTCGAAAATGATTTCGATAAAGTGCTGCATTTGTTTAGTAGAACCTAAACGACGAGATGCTTCAGGTAAACATTGCATGAACGGTGGAATCGAAACACCATTAGGCGTGCGCGACATATCCCAAATAGCTTGAGATACAACCGTTAACATTTCTTCACCAAGCTTCTCAGAAATGTTTGGCATTTCTTCAAGATAAGTCAGTACAGGTTCAACGCCACGACCAATCATACAAGCGATAGAAGCACCCTTAAGGTAATCTTCAATGCCTTGATTCGTCATGCTGCGCAATGCATCTTTAATGCAGTCATCAAACACATCATTGAGTTGTTCGAAACTACATTTTAGTTTTTTGCGATAGCCTGGAAATTCTGTTTCAGTCGTCATAGTTTATTTTGCCACGGTAAACTTTAATTAAAGTAAATACGTGTCATTGCGAGAAAGAATTGAAAAAGTATTTTTCAATTTTGACGCGGCAACTTCATGCAGGTTTACACTTACATAGAGATTGCCGCAGTCACTTTGTTCCTCGGCAACTGCGTCCTGCGTTGCCCTACCTCCTGCGTCCATGCAGTCGTTCGCAATGACGGGTGTTTTTTTCTTAACCGAAAATACTATCAATAGAATGAATCAAAGTATCACGAATGTCTTTGTCATCTGTAATGGGAGTAACAAGAGCCATCTGACAAGCTGATTTTGCTTCGATACCATTGTTCATTAAGGTCGCTGCGTAAACTAATAAACGAGTAGAGATACCTTCATCAAGACCATGGCCTTTTAAGTTACGCGCAGTGTGTGCAATTTTTACTAACTTCGCAGCAATGGCTTCATCAATTCCGGCTTCTTTAACAACGATTGCTGTTTCAACTTTTGAATCGGGGTAATCAAAATCTAAACCAGAGAAACGTTGTTTAGTTGATTGTTTAAGATCTTTCATCATGCTTTG
>JAUVGM010000318.1 GCA_030593785.1 Gammaproteobacteria bacterium
ACCCGCTAAAATATCCGCACGAAGCACCTCTTTGTCCTTAAGCTCACCAATCCAAGTTAAAAAAGGGAAAAACTTACCTAAATTCATTCCTATCTCCTTGATTAAACAGCAATATCTCGTATTCAAATCATACCAGTATCTATCTAAAGATTGTATTTCAGTATATAATGATTAGCTAATTACCGCTCGATCATCCTTATATACAGATCACTTTCGCGGACAACAATTTAAAATCTACCATTTATATCGGAGAAGTCTCTTGGCTAATGCTCTTGAAAATTTAAATATGAAAAACGTTATTGCCGCAGTTATTTTTATTCTGCTTGGCTTATACCTCAGTAGCATTGTTCCTTCGATTGAAGTGGCATGGGTAACGGCAATTTTATTACTCACTATTTATCTCTTTGCCTTTGAGGTTGTTCCGGTTGATGTTGCCGCCGTATCTGTCATGGTTACATTAGGTTTAACCGGTTTATTTTTCTCCTACATGGGATTATCCGCTCCATTAGTTGACCCAAAGAATTTATTTAACGGTTTTTCCGGTAACGCCGTTATGTCCATTATTGCCGTCATGATCATTGGTTCTGGTTTAGATAAAACAGGCTTAATGACAAAAGTTGCCAGCTTCATTCTTAAAGTCGGTGGTAATACAGAACAACGTGTTATACCTATCGTATCTGGTACTGTAGGTATCATTTCAAGCTTTATGCAAAACGTTGGTGCTGCTGCACTCTTCTTACCTGTTGTAAGTCGTATTTCTTCTCGTACTGGTTTACCTATGTCTCGCCTGTTAATGCCAATGGGCTTTACCGCAATTTTAGGTGGCACAGTAACGATGGTAGGCTCTAGTCCACTTATCTTATTGAATGACTTAATCCTCACTTCAAACTCAGCATTACCTGAAAATGTTACCCCAATGGAAACATTTAGCATTTTCTCTGTAACGCCGATTGGTCTCGCTCTTGTTGCAACCGGTATTTTGTATTTTGTTATTGCAGGACGTTTTGTTTTACCAAAGAATAAATCTGAAGGTACTGACGGTACAAGTGCAGTTGACTATATTAAAGACACTTACGGTGCTGACTACAATGTTTACGAAATTAAAGTATTAAAAGATAGCCCTTTAGTCGGTAAAAAAGTACTTGAAATCGAACATGAATACAAAATGCGTGTGGTTGCCATTTGTGCAGGTCAAAAAGGTGAACCTATCTGGCCACACCGTGAGACAGAAATTGATGAAGGCCAAACTTTAGGCATTATTGCGGCAGACCGTGCCGTTAAAATCTTAACTGACACCGCAAATGTTGAAGCAACTACTAACCTGACAACATTCTCTGATTTATTGGTTGCGACAAAAGGTGGTGTTGCTGAAGTTGTTATTCCACCAAGTTCTTCATTAATTGGTAAAACATCTGTTGAATTATGGATGCGTAAAACCTATGGCCTGGCAGTATTGGCGATTCATCGTGGTGGCGAAACAACACGTGAAGGTGATGGCGTACGTGATATGAAATTACAAGCCGGCGATACCCTTGTTGGTCATATCATGTGGGATGCACTTGCTCGTTTAGAAAAAGATCATAAAAACTTTGTTGTTGTTACGACTGAATACCCGCATGAAGAAACACGCCCGCACAAATTAGGTTTTGCCTTATTCTTTTTTGCGATCGCATTAAGCCTGGTTCTTTTCTCTGAGTTACGTTTATCTATTTCACTACTCGTTGGCGCTATTGGTATGGTATTAAGTGGTGTACTGAGTATGGATGAAGCTTATCAAGCAGTAAGCTGGAAAACAGTATTCTTACTCGCAAGTTTAATTCCATTAGGCTTTGCCGTTGAAAGTTCAGGTACTGCGGCGTGGATTGCTGATGCAACATTAACTCTCATGGGTGATGTGCCTATCTGGGTTTTACAAGCTGTAATAGCTGTACTTGCAACCTTCTTTACTTTAGTTATGTCTAACGTAGGTGCAACCGTTTTACTTGTACCGCTTGCTGTTAACATTGCTATAGGTGCTGGTGCAGATCCAGCTGTGTTTGCTTTGACTGTAGCGATTGCAACTTCAAACTCATTCTTGATTCCAACACATCAAGTTAATGCTTTAATTATGGGACCTGGTGGCTATCGTGTACCTGATTTCTTAAAAGCGGGTGGCATCATGACTATTCTATTCTTAGTTGTGTCACTCACAATGCTGAATATTGTTTTTTAAGTTATAAAAAATAAACAACGAACGGGGCGAATTAATTTGCCCCGTTTTTTTATCTAAAATAAAACTGAGCGGGATATCACCCCGTTTTTGTATCTAAAAAAGATTGAGCGGGATGTCATCCCGTTTTTATTTAAAGAGAGAATATTTCGTGAATAAAATCCTTACTGCATTGACGATGCTTTTATTACCGGGCCTGGTGCTTGCTTCATCTGCAACAGCAGAGAAACTTGATCTAACAAGTCATCCTGTTGGTTATGCCGCTTTAGCCATTTTTGTACTTGCTTACTTATTTGTTATGGCTGAAGAATTTACGCACTTACGTAAATCAAAACCCGTTATTCTTGCTGCCGGTATTATCTGGGCACTCATTGGTTATGTTTATGTTAGTCATGGTATGAACCATGCTGCTGAAGCTGCTGTTCGTCATAACCTGCTGGAATATTCTGAACTGATGTTATTCCTCTTAGTTGCGATGACTTACATCAATGCAATGTCAGAACGCCAGGTATTTGATGCATTACGTGCATGGTTAATTAATAAGGGTTTCAGTTTCCGTCAATTATTCTGGATAACCGGTATTCTTGCTTTCTTTATCTCCCCAGTCGCAGATAACTTAACGACGGCATTACTTATGGCTGCAGTTGTTATGGCTGTGGGTGGTGACAACCAGCGTTTTGTTATTCTTGCATTAATTAACATTGTTGTTGCAGCAAATGCCGGTGGTGCATTCAGTCCATTCGGTGATATTACGACCTTAATGGTTTGGCAAAAAGGCATTCTACAGTTTGATCAGTTCTTTGCTTTATTTATTCCAGCGGTTGTTAACTTTGTTGTACCTGCTGCCATTATGCAT
>JAUVGM010000165.1 GCA_030593785.1 Gammaproteobacteria bacterium
ATTGCACGACTCTTATGATCGTTTTCAGAAATCTGATTTAAGTGACTTGTTAAATGTCGTACCACCTGATGTTCGGTTTCCGCAACAAATCCTAAACTCCATTTGTCACCAATTAATCCTGCTGTTGCACCAATTGCTACCGAACCGACATACCATAAAGGATTCAAATAACTGGTGTGTGTACCGAGTTCATGAATGCGTTGTTCACACCAATCAAGATGATCATTTTCTTCCTGTGCAGCACGTTCCATTTTAGCTTTAACTTCTGGTAGTTTCGCTGTGAGTGCCTGACCCTGGTATAAACCTTGTGCCGCAACTTCACCTGAATGATTAATTCGCATCAATCGACCCGCTAAATCTTTTTCGCTTGTCGAAAGCTCACATTCTTCAACGGTATCTTCTGGGTTTGCACGTTCAGTGATGGAAGGTTTACCAAAAAGCGTTCGTAATCCCGTATCTACCTGCATCATTAAATTATCAACAGGTGTGTATTTTCTGAAATTATTGTGATTTGTCATAATGTTAAGGATAGTTAGACTTGAGTATCTCTGCAAGTGTGAAAGGTACCGGAGTCACTTCTTTTGATTTTTTCACTCTATTGCATATTCATACTAAAATCTACAAATCTAGCTTAATAATCAGAGTAACTCTGGTACCTTTCTATGGACCGCGTTGGCCTGAAGTTTCCGCTCCTGCTAACGCCCCTTACCTACGTCCATGTAGGTAAAGGCCAACCTACATAAATCAAAATACATTGTTTTTTGTAGGTCGGTATTTATGCCGACGCAGCGGTATAACAAATCCACATACTCATTATTAAAAGATGAGTTGTAGGTTGGGTTAAGAAGCAAAGCGACGAACCCAACAGGAATAGATTGTTGGATCCGCTACGCTCGGTAACTGCTCGGTCTCCGTTCCAGACTCGACTCTACCGATTCCATTCATGGAATCGTCCTGCGTTGCTCTCGATAATTGCTCCTGCATTATTCTACCTTCGCCCATCCGTGGGTTCGTACCTCCTGCGTAGCCCAGGCTAGCTTCTCAATCTACGATTTCACCTTCTCCCTGCAGTCGTTGATCCAACCTACATTTATTGAATAAGTTGCTGCTCTAATAAAACAACAGGATGTATAACTTCAGGCGCATTTTTATCTTGAGATAAACCTGATTTTAACTGTAATGCACAGCCTAAATTACTGCTGATAATTAAATCAGGAGAAGTTTGATTTAGCTGAGATATTGCTTGATCTTTCAATTGGTCCGATATTGTTGGAAATCTCAAAAAATAGGAACCGGCAGCACCACAACAACGATTATATGTAGTATCTAATGATAAATTTGGAATTCGATTTATTAGTGATAAAAGTTTATCTTCAGCACGTAAAATATTTTGCAGGCTGCACGGAATTTGTAATGCAACTTTTTTATCAAGCGGTTGAAATTTAATATTTTCAGGCCACTCAGCATCCGCTAAAAATTCGATAATGTCTTTCACTTCAGGAACAAAAGATCCCGTTGTTTCCAGTTGTGGATACTCTCGTAACTGTGAAGTACAACCATTAACTAAACTTACTACGTGGGTAATGTCTTTTTGTTGGTTAAATATGTCTATGTTTGTCTTTGCAAATGTGACAGCTTGTTGTTTATTCCCTTCATGTAAATGCAATGCACCACAACATACTTGTTGCTCAGGTACATAAACACCATAACCTAACTGGTTAAGCAATTTGATACTGGCATTCACGGTTGCAGGAGCGAGTTGTTTAGATAAGCATCCGGTGAATAAAGAAATATTACCTTTAAACGTGTTAGCGGCAGGATAAAAGCTTTTTGTTTTTACCTGTTTGTCTAACTCAGGTAGGTAAGCGGTTAAACGCTGTAAGCCGAATAATCTAAATAAACCACTTTTTTTAGCTAAAGCAAAAACTCCGGCTTTTTGTAGAAAGCGTAATGTAGAAATTAAAATACCAGAAAAGTTTTTATTGAGTAATAGTTTTAAGCTGCTGTTGCTGATAAACGAAGGTATTGAAAAACGAGTATTTGTTTTTTCATTAAGCAATGCCTTACTCTGATCAATTATTTCACCATAGGCAACGAGAGAAGGGCAAACCCGTTCACAGCGCCGGCAAAGTAAACATTGATCTATATGCTGAGTTAAAGTGCTTGTAGGAGAAAGCTCTCCCGTCAACCAACCTTGAATCAATGCAATACGACCACGAGGTGATTCATTTTCATTTGCTGTTAATGCATACGTCGGGCACTGTGGTAAACATAAACCACATTTAACACAACGGTCGGCAAGGTTAAGAATATAGGAAGAAGTATTCGGTGATTGATCCATGAGCGAAAGATACAGACTCTTTCATGTCATTGCGAGCCATGTTTTTATGGCGCGGCAATCTCTAGAAAAGTGCGAGTACAGTGGGTACCGGAGTCATTTTATTTTGAATGTGGAGATTGTAGTTTTATTCATATCTGTAACGAAGTATGCGGTTGTAATTAAGATGACTCGGGTACCTTTAGTGATACTGTTGGCTTCGTCGTTTTACTCCTTAACCCAACCTACAACTCAGTTTTGGTTTTGTAGGTTGGATCAAGCGCAGCGGATCCAACAATTTAAAGCTGTTGGCTTCGTCATTTTACTCCTTAACCCAACCTACATCAGCCAGGGTAAATAAATTTAACCACTGCGTCTCTTCGCGCCTTTGCGTCAGGTTTTTAATATATTAATATGTAGGTTATGACTTATTTTAAAAACCATGTCTTCTTTTGTGTGAATCAACGTAAAGACGGCGAAAGCTGCTGTGCAAATTTAGGTGCGCAACGCGTACGTGACTATGCAAAAAAACGTATCAAAGAATTGGCTATCAGTGGAGAAGGTGGAGTACGTATCAATATGGCTGGCTGTCTTGGTCGCTGTGAACATGGCCCTGTTATTGTTATTTATCCTGAAGAAACCTGGTACACCTATCTTGATGAAGACGATGTGGATGAAATAATTGAGCAGCATTTACAGCAAGGTAAAATCGTTAAACGTTTATTAATCAAAAAATAAAGTTTCTGCCTGTTATTACTATCGATACAGGAGTAAATGTAGGTTGGATCAAGCGCAGCGGATCCAACAATTTGCTCCTATTTTGTTGGTTCCGTCACTTTGTTCCTTGAACCCACCTACCTATCACCCGTGTAGGTTGGATCAGGCGTAGCGGATCTAACAATTACCGGCTACAAAAACAAATAAAACATAAATTTATGCAAAATTTGAGATCATCTTTAAATGTCATTATCCCAACTAGAATTTAATAACCAAAACACCGCTACAATCATACTTCCTGGCAAAGCCGGTGATATAGAAACATTAATAACACTTCCAAAGACATTAACTGATTCCTCGCCGATTGTTGTTATCAGCCACCCCCACTCTTTATACGGTGGCAACATGACAAATAAAGTTGTTCACATTCTGGCGAAATCTTTTTCAGAGCTAGGAGCTATTACTGTACGCTTTAATTTTCGTGGCGTGGGTAAATCGGAAGGTGAATACGATCATGGCATCGGCGAAGCAGAAGATTTACAGATATTGGTATCAGAACTGAGAAAATGGCGTTCTCAAGCACCTGTTTGGCTAGCAGGGTTTTCATTTGGTGCTTATGTAACGACACGTGCTCAAGAGGCAATTAAAGCAGAAAAACTTCTTCTGGTTGCACCTCCTGTCAGTATGTATCCATTTGATGAAATAGCCGAAATAAATATCCCATGGACTGTTATTCAGGGTGGTCAGGATGAAATTATTGATGCTTCAGCAGTTAAAAAGTGGGTTGATGAACGTCCAAATCAACCTCAATTAATCTGGATAGAAGATACGAGTCACTTTTTTCATGGCAAACTCAATGAAGTAAAAGAATCTTTGCTGAATGCGTGGCTTTTGTAGCTTAGACTGCGACCAATTCAATAAATCAATATTTCACCTAAACTTTGAACAGCCGTTCTTTTCTTTACCTCAGCGTCAGAATAAATTCTGACCTACGGGCAACCTTGCTTTTCGTAGGTCAGACTTCAGTCTGACGCGGTGCCTATTGTGAGAGCTGACCTATGAATTCAACAGAAAGTGTATAAAAAACGAGCAAAAGACTTGACTCTAAATAAGTAAACGCTTATATTAGCAATCACTGATTCAGCGAATGTGAATCAACAAGTTTTTTGACTCCTCCATCCTCCTCCAAATTATGGATGGAATTTACTTTTAGCGCGGTTACCCCTTTACCGCGCTATTTTTTTGCCTGTTGAAAACGTCCTTAGAGGTTGAATTTCGGCGTTACAAATTCATGAAAATCAGTCACTTACTGGAGTAAGCTCCTTCTTTTCAAACAAATTTGTGCCTTGAACTTCAGCCTCTAAGGGCGTTTCAAAATTTTTGAGGCTTAATTGGCTCGTCATTGCGAGCGTAGCGCGGCAATCCCCAGAAAAGAGCGATTAAACCTAAATTCTCTTTCATTTAGGCTTGTATCTTTATCTTATGTTAAGTAAAATTCCGCCTCTTTTTTGAACAGAATAATATTTAACACCGGAACAGGCGATACAATGAAAACTTTTAGTGCCAAGCCAGAAACTGTCAAACGCGATTGGTTCGTAATTGATGCAGAAGATAAAGTATTAGGTCGTTTGGCGACTGAAATTGCACGTCGTCTGCGCGGAAAACATAAAGCAGAATACACTCCTCACGTTGATACAGGCGATTACATCGTTATTATCAATGCAGAGAAAGTTGTAGTAACCGGCAACAAGACGAAGAATAAACTCTATCATCATCACACTGGTTACCCGGGTGGTTTGAAGACAGTTAACTTCGAGAAGTTACAAGCAACTAAACCAGAAATGATCATCGAAAAAGCGGTTAAAGGCATGTTGCCTAAAAACCCTCTTGGTCGTGACATGTTCCGTAAACTTAAAGTTTATGCGGGTCCTGAACATAATCACGCGGCTCAACAGCCTACAGCATTGGAAATTTAATCATGGCAGAAACATACTACAGTACTGGTCGTCGTAAGAGCTCAACAGCTCGTGTTTACATGACAAAAGGCAGCGGCAACATCACCATTAATAACCGCGCAATTGAAGATTATTTTGGTCGTGAAACATCACGCATGGTAGTACGTCAGCCATTAGAAACTGCTGAAAAATCAGCTGATTTCGATTTCAAAGTATTCGTAAAAGGCGGCGGTAATACAGGCCAGGCCGGTGCAATTCGTCACGGAATTACCCGTGCGTTAATGGTTTATGACGAAACATTACGTCCTTCATTACGTAAAGCAGGTTATGTAACACGTGATGCTCGTGAAGTTGAACGTAAGAAAGTGGGCTTACACAAAGCGCGTAAACGTCCACAATACTCAAAACGTTAATACATATTGTATACAGCGTTTTCAGTTCAGAAAGAATCCAGCGATATGCTGGATTTTTTTTGCCTGCTATTTTTTATTACCCTCCCTTGTTAAGGGGAGGGTTAGGGTGGGGTAGCATCGTTAAGGGGGAATCGTAGGTTGGTTTAAGGAGCTTGCGACGGAACCAACAAAAGCGAACCAATTAAGCCCCAAGGTTAGCTCCGCTCGGTAACTGCTTCTCGATAACTGCTCCTGCGTTATCCTAATTACGGGCGTCCTGCCCTAATGCGTTATTCTCGGCAACTGCGTCCTGCGTTGCTCTACCTCCTCCATCCATGGAGTCGTACCTTCGCCCATCCGTGGGCTCGTACCTCCTGCTTAGCCCAGGCTAGCTTCTCAATCTACGATTTCACCTTCTCCCTGCAGTCGTTGAGCCAACCTACACTTGTCGCAAATTTAATAACATTATTTAACGCACGAAATTAGTAGGTTAATCAACAGGTTATTGATTGAACACGGCTCTTTTGTAGCAAAAAAACAACAAATGTGACGAGTGTTGTTTTTTTGAAAATAAGTGTTGCGTAGGGGGTA
>JAUVGM010000216.1 GCA_030593785.1 Gammaproteobacteria bacterium
GGATAATATTCATGTTGCAACTGAGTGCCTCAATTTTTTTTATTTTACTATATAATATTTATCGGATATCACTCGTAAATCTTTAATAACTATTATGAATTCTCCAAAGCCATTGTACAAGTATTTGAAACGAAAAAAAGACGGGGTTGCCGACTTGGTCACAAAGGCTCGTTTTATGGGTCAATTAAACCAGGAATTCCTAAAGAATGTCCCGGCACCTGTAAACCTGCATGTTCAGCTAGCATATATAAATGGTAGCAAGCTCCACGTGATTGCAGATTCACCTGCCTGGGCGACAAAATTGCGCTTCATGAGTGCCCATATAATCCCCACACTTAAGAGAAATATTCAGTATTTTCAATACGTTAAAGAGATGTCGATTTCTACAAGGCCAATTTATTTAAATGTAGAAAAAGCTAAAACGGCACGTCCACGCTACATTAGTAGCGAAGCTAAAAACTGCTTGGAGAACATGGCTGAGGGCTTGAATAATGTCGATTTGCAGCGATCATTACGCCGTTTGGCTAAACGGCATAAACAGAAATAATAGCCATATATAAAATATAGTTATGTAGTGTAGTGTTTTATAGAAAAAATGTGGTTTTTTCGCTTAACTCGCGTGTACAGGCTGAGCGAATGAAATAGGAGCCGTTGACGCATCTTCGAAAGTAACTTCTTCCCACGCATCTTCTTGTGCTAATAATGCACGAAGCAGCTCATTATTCAGAGCATGTCCCGATTTATGTCCACTAAATGCACCAATCAGGCTGTGACCTAGAAGATACAAATCACCAATTGAATCAAGAATTTTGTGTTTTACGAATTCATCGACATAACGCAGGCCATCTTCATTCAAAACACGATAATCATCGACAACAACCGCATTATCTAAACTGCCACCAAGCGCTAAATTATTGGCTCGAAGTTGTTCAATTTGATTCATGAAACCAAAGGTACGGGCACGGCTCACTTCGCGAACAAATGACGTTGTTGAAAAATCAACTTCAGCAATCTGGGAACCTTCTTTAAAAGCAGGATGATCAAAATCAATGGTAAAAGCCACTTTAAATCCGTCAAATGGTTCGAAATTAACCCATTTGTCGCCATCTTCGACTCTTACTTGTTTCTTAATTCTAATAAAACGCTTAGGCGCATTTTGCTCTTCAATGCCGGCAGATTGGATTAAGAAAACGAAAGGTCCTGCACTACCATCCATGATTGGCACTTCAGCAGCATTTAGATCAACGTAGGCATTATCAATACCTAAACCAGCCATGGCTGATAAAAGATGTTCAACAGTCGAAATACGTACACCATCTTTAATGAGTGTTGTTGACAGGGTGGTATCTCCAACATTCTCAGGTATAGCAGGAATTTCAACGGGCTCATCTAAATCAACACGTCTAAAAATAATACCGGAATCAGGTGCAGCAGGTCGAAGTGTCAAATACACTTTTTCGCCTGTGTGTAAGCCTACACCAGTCGCTCGAATTACATTTTTTAGAGTGCGTTGTCTAATCACTTTGTGAGTACCTTTAATTCAAAACCAACAATATTCAAAGAATATGCAATATTTAGACCTAAAATCTAATGATACGCCGTTGAAAATAAGCGTAGCGGAAAAAACGGTACATTATAACGATATTTCTCGTTCTTTCCAGCCTATTTCGTCATTTCATCGACTACGTCTAATATAGCGTCATTCTAGCGTTTAACTTAAATCACCGGTCGCCGGTATCATTACCTCTTTGTGCAAATCAATTCGGGGGTTATTTATTTGCATCAAATTAGTTCGATTAATCAGCCTGACGGCGCAAAAATGCCGGAATATCCAGATAATCCATTCCGCCTTCAGTTTCAGAAAAACGATCTCCGGCAACCTTGTTACGAATCACCGTTGGTTTATCCAGTTGACCATAGTCAACATCACCCGTATTGGTTTTATCAACAACGAGTTTCACCGATTTTTCTGTCATCGATGCTGCTTCATGTTCACGACCTAAACCTGTCGCAACTACCGTTACTCTAAGTTCACCCGTCATATCTGGATCGATTACGGTACCAACTACAACAGTGGCATTATCTGAAGCGAACTCTTTAACCGTATTACCCACTTCTTCAAACTCACCAATCGACATGTCCATTCCAGCAGTCACGTTAACTAAAATGCCTCTGGCACCTGAAAGATTTACATCTTCAAGTAAGGGACTGGCAATTGCGGCTTCGGCAGCTTCACGAGCACGATTTTCACCATTTGCTTTACCAGACCCCATCATTGCCATTCCCATTTCAGACATTACAGTTCTAACATCTGCGAAATCGACATTGATTAAACCTGGACGTGTAATTAATTCAGCAATTCCCTGAACAGCACCTAATAATACATCGTTGCCCGCTTTGAATGCGTCGAGCAAACTCACATTTTTACCCAAAACACTGAGTAATTTTTCGTTTGGAATTGTTATTAAAGAATCGACATAACCTTTTAATTCTTCAATACCATCAGCGGCAATATCAGTTCGTTTTTTACCTTCAAACGAGAATGGACGTGTAACAACTGCAACAGTAAGAATACCCATTTCTTTTGCTACTTGAGCAACGATTGGAGCACCGCCTGTTCCAGTACCACCGCCCATACCAGCAGTAATAAAGATCATGTCGGAACCATTTAACATTTCCTGAATTCGTTCACGATCTTCTAATGCCGCTTCACGGCCAATTTCCGGATTAGCACCAGCACCTAAACCTTTTGTGATGTTAGTACCAATCTGTATCGTGCTACGTGCTGAACTATTTTTTAATGCCTGCGCATCCGTGTTAGCACAAATAAAATCTACGCCATCCAGATTTTCCTGCAGCATATGTTCAACAGCATTACCGCCACCACCGCCAACACCTATAACTTTAATAACGGCACTCTGACTCTGTGTGTCCATAAATTCAAATTTCATTTTTCACCCCTCCCTCTGTTACCAGAGATTTTTTTAAATTACACTAGATTTAAAAGTTACCTTGGAACCAGTTTTTCATTCGGTTCCAAACTGATTTAAACCCTTTACCCATTCGCGCTTCTGACTCACGCATTGCTCGGTTCTGATATCCAAATAACAATAAACCCACCCCCGTGGAATGTATTGGATTTCGAACCACATCAACCAATCCCGTTACATATTGAGGAACCCCCAAACGTACCGGCATATGGAAAATTTCTTCTGCCAACTCAACCGCACCTTCCATCTTGGAACTGCCTCCAGTTAAGACAATGCCTGCTGCGCACAAATCTTCAAATCCACTTCGTCGTAACTCTGCCTGAATCAAAGTGAACAATTCTTCATAGCGCGGCTCAACAACTTCAGCCAATGTTTGACGAGCTAAACGTCTGTCTGGACGCTCACCGACACTTGGCACTTCAATTGTTTCATCAGCGCTGGCAAGTTGCGTTAATGCACAGGCATATTTAATTTTAATTTCTTCGGCATATTGCGTCGGTGTACGTAAGGCAACAGCAATATCATTGGTAACCTGATCACCAGCGATAGGAATAACTGCCGTGTGACGAATGGCGCCTTCCGTAAAGACGGCAATATCTGTTGTACCACCACCAATATCAACTAAACAAACACCCAATTCTTTTTCGTCTTCTGTTAGGACTGAATGACTTGAAGCCAGCTGTTCCAGAATAATGTCATCAACTTCAAGGCCACAACGTCGTACACATTTAATAATGTTTTGTGCCGCACTTACCGCACCCGTTACCATATGAACTTTCGCTTCCAAACGCACTCCCGACATACCGACGGGTTCACGAATACTTTCTTGCTGATCAATAATGAATTCCTGAGGCAATATATGCAGGATTTTTTGATCAGCCGGAATAGCAACCGCGCGAGCAGCATCAATAACACGCTCAACATCTGCGGGCATAACTTCTTTATCACGAATAGCAACGATGCCATGTGAATTTAAACTGCGTACATGACTACCAGCAATACCGGCATATACAGAATGAATCTGACAACCAGACATCAATTCAGCTTCTTCAATTGCTCGCTGAATTGATTGCACTGTAGATTCAATATTTACAACCACTCCCTTTTTCAACCCTCGGGAAGGATGTGAGCCCAGACCTATGATTTCAACTTCATTGTCAGGCGTTATCTCACCGACAATCGCAACTACTTTGGAAGTACCTATATCCAAACCTACTATAAGATTTTTTTCCATTTTCTTAGACATGTTTCATGTCTCCTAACTTACCTTTATTTTTTTGCAACGTCTTTTTCCAACCTATTGCCATTCCGTTGGTATAACGTAAGTCAATCACTTCAATATCATTAACTCGACTAGCCAGAACTTTAGTGTAAATACGTATTAGCCGATCCAACCTGTGAATAGTGTCTCCACGGCCAAGAACAACTTTTAATCCATTATCAAGTTTTAATTCAACAGCATGACGCGCATCGATTTTTAAATACGTAATTTTTCGTTCTATGGGAATTAATAACGTATTCATTTCATAATATTTTGCTAGCATTAATTTATTTAAACTCGCACTACCTTCAAATACTGGCAATGTATTTAATATCATTTTCTTTAATGGCTTAAACACATCTCCATTTGAATTTATAAACCCTGCTTCTTTAGAAATAGCAACGGGGTGTTGTTCAACCACACTCACGCT